>JAITIZ010000038.1 GCA_031279215.1 Planctomycetaceae bacterium | reverse complement strand
GCCACACCGATTTGCTTGAGATGGTTCACGCACTGAGCACGTCTTGCGGCTTCCCTCGCTGCCTGAACCGCCGGCAGCAGAAGAGCAATTAACACGCCGATAATCGCAATAACCACAAGAAGTTCAACCAAGGTAAAACCGAACCGTGAAGAGCAAAAAAGTTTTGAGAAACTTACAGAAAAGAAGTTAGAGCGTGAATACGTTCCGCTCTTGGTTATTAACTCTCTACTACATACTGCCCCCCCCCCCCTGGTTTGCCCATTTTAACATTGGACTTTTCGCAAAAAATCCTGCAAAAATTTCGACCAAACACATTACTACATTTTTCATTGTTAGACTCCTTAATTGTATAAGGTTCCATTGAAATTGTTGCAATTCGTTTGTTGCAAAACAAGCGACAAAAAAAGCAAATCGCAACCAATTAAGTTTCACAGTTTAATCAAAAGAGTTCAAACAGTCAATTAGAGTCTTCGTCTTTTTCTGGATATTTTTCAAAATATTTTAAAAATTTGGTAATATTTCAATAAAATTTTCCGTAATCTATCAGTGTAATAATTTTTTTGGTACTATTTTCGTGGTATTTCCTTAAGGGAACTTCTAAAAACCTAATGTAAAAAATTTATTGTTAGAAGGAACGTGGTCGTCTCGACCGCATTTTTAGGCGTTTTTTGTAAAAAAACAGGGCAGGCGAGACGCCTGCGTTCCTCCTAATATATTAGTTTTTAGAAGTTACCTTAATCTCTTATGTTTTCTTAGTCCCGCAGGGACGAGATGTGCATAACCGTAGGTGTAGCGAAGCACAACCTACGGTCAAAATTCACCGATAGATTACTGTAATTATTATGTTCAAAGCGGAGAAGTGGAAATCTGCGGACGAAATAGCTGGTTACATTAAAATTCGGTTTTGCCGAAATATTTTGTTGAAACGTATTTCCGTGTGATTTTGCGATAGAGTTGTGTTACGGGAAATTCTTCAACAGATTCTGGAGCATCTTCAGTCGATTCTGTAATAGATTTTGTTTTTTTTGTTTTTGATTCTTCTGTATTGTTTGGCGGTTGAGCGGTGCCGGTTGTATTTGTTTCGGTTATGTTTGTTTCGGTTGTTCCGATTTCGACGTACCGTTCAACTGTTGCCATTCCGCCAAGCAAGGTTTGAAAACCGTAACCGTTTAACACCATTTCGGCATTCTCGTCTTTTTGGAGAACCGCTTTCCAGAAACAACTCGAAACACGAATAATCGCCAATTGAAAACGTTGATCGTTTCGGGCTAAAAGTGAAAAAATCCGACCGCCATAAATTCGATGATCACCGCCTTGAAAAGTTACCAAATACCGGTTACTACGGTGCATCGAATCAAATGGAATACGGCGTTGATACGCTTTGGTGGGACCAACAATACTATCATCTTCCGTTCCAGTAATAAAAAGCACTGGAACATCAATCGGCGCATAAATTTCCTGAAAACTTTTGCCCGCATAACGAATAGGCGGACTCATTGCTAAAACCGCTTTGACTCGGGAATCGTAAAGCGAATCGCCCTTATCGGAAGGAATCTGACCCGCCACAAGAAGCGAAGCTAAACAACCAAGATCATAACCCCCAACACCTGTACGATTAAGATCAAATTTTGTTACAACAGCGTGATTTTCTGCAAAAAGCTGTTCCAAATGATCCAATACAAATTTAATATCTTCAGCACGCGTTCGCCCATTCCAGTTTTGTTGGTAGGATTTTTTGAACTCGTTCAAAATTAGGATTTTCCCTTTCCAGATATTTTCATCACTTCCCGAATGTTGTAAAAAAACAGAGGCAAATCCCAGTGATGCCCAAGCGTTGGCAAGATAAGTGCAACAATCAATCGAACCGCCCAAACCATGCGAAAATACAATAACCGGTAATTTTTCCTCACTCTGTTTTACCGGATAAAATATTTTTACCGGAATTGTCCGGTTCCGCACCGTGTCATGCCAAATAAAACGAACACTGTTCACCGCATTGGCTTCCGATACGTTCAAAATGATAAACACAATACAAATAAATACAAAAAGAACAAAACTCTTTTTCATAACATTCTCTTTTGGTTTCTGTTATAAATTTATTCGCCCAAACGTTATTGGAGAATATTTCAATATAGGAACATCTAAAAAATCTGTACGATAAAAACGTGTCCTTAAATGAACGGCATGGACTTGCCCCGCATTGTTAGACTTAATCAATAAAACACAGGATGAACCCCAGCGTTAACTACTTTGTTGAAAATAAAAATGGAATTATTAGAGATGCCCATAAGTAATTTACTATCCGAATCGTAAGAAAGAAAAAAAAGAAAAATATTTTTGTTTTCAGATCAGCAAAAATTTTTAGAAATAAATACGAATATAACAGAAAAACTGATTTTACCGGTTGCATACTGCAAGGGAAAAGTGTAAAATAAGAACGTAAAATAAAAATGCGTGATAAATGTGTGATAAACACGTGATAAACACAAGATTATAAAGGTAATATTGGATTCTAACTTTTTTATAACTTTTTTACATATAATGAAACAGTTATCAGGATTTTGTCATCGGGTTGGTATTTCAATCAAAGCAGGTCTCGATCTTATTGATGCAGTAAAACGGGAAGTACCGCGACAACGTCATTCAAAAATTTGGCAATCAGTTGTCCAATCATTGGAAAACGGTAACTCTCTTGCCCAATCACTCCAACCATTCAAAAAACAATTCGGAGAAATATTTGTATCGTTAATCGAAGTCGGTGAAGAATCCGGTCATCTTGGTGAAATGTTAACGGATTTAGCCGATTATTATGATCAGATGATTCAAATTCGCCGTGATTTTCTCAAATCATTGACGTTACCGATTATTGAATTTATTGTTGCGATTGTTCTTATTGGGGTGATCATTTTGGTTCTTGGTGTTATCGAACAGATCACAGAACAACGAATCGATCTATTCGGTATGGGACTTGTCGGTATAAACGGTTTTATCCGATACGTGTTTTTTCTTGTTATCACCGGATCGCTTGGTGTCTTTTTGTACAAGTTTATGAAAGGTAATATTCAACGCAGCCGACCTGTTCATTATTTACTCATTAGAGTTCCCAAAATTGGTAGGATGTTGAAAACGTTTGCGTTAATGCGGTTGACTTGGGGGTTACATTTGACCATGCGAACCGGAATGGATGTTTGCCGAGCGTTAACTCTTTCGTTTCAAGGTTCCGGTTTTGCGCCGGTTCGCGATCAATTACCAGTGATTCTCAACACCGTAGAAAACGGCGGTTCCCTAACTGATGCCTTTCAAACAGCAAAATATTTGGATGATGATTTACTTTCCGGGGTTGATTCCGGCGAACAGTCTGGAAATTTTCCGGAACTAATGCACAAACTAACCAATCAGTATTTACAAGAATCGTTACTCAATTTGAAAATTGTATCGGTTATCGGCGGTTTTGTGGTATATGGTTGTATTGCGCTTTGTATTATTTTTGTCATTTTTCGTCTTTTTTCGTTCTATATTGGTATTATCAATGATGCTGTTTCCGGTATTTGATTTGCGGCATTGGTCACGCATACCAATTGTAGAACTTGGGTTAGGTTTTAGATGTCCCAAAAATTGAAAAAACCAATTCGGCGAAATTGAGTATCTTGACAAGAAGTTTTGTTATGATACATTAAAAACTCCGGCCGAGTGGCGAAATGGCATACGCTGGGGATTTAAAATCCCCTGACCGCAAGGTCGTGCGGGTTCGACTCCCGCCTCGGCTAATATGAAAAAACCTTTGTTTCCACATTTTATGTTGAAAACAAAGGTTTTTTTTGTAATCTATCAGTGGAATAATTTTTTTGGTTCTATTTTCGCGGCATTTCCTTAATCTCTTACGGTAACTTCTAAAAACTAATATATTAGGAGGAACGCAGGCGTCTCGCCTGCCCTGTTTTTTTACAAAAAACGCCTAAAAATGCGGTCGAGACGACCGCGTTCCTTCTAACAATAAATTT
>JAITIZ010000010.1 GCA_031279215.1 Planctomycetaceae bacterium | reverse complement strand
TTAACGAGAGTATGTAAAAAGTTAAGTATCAAGACATTTATTCTCTCTCTATTAGTTTTGTTCTTGTTACTTGTGTTAATATATGAGTTTATATTACCAGGTAAACGTACTTGTTATTTCACATACATGCAAGAAAATAATAAAGTAGTATTTAATGTTTTCTGCCCGGATATGGGAATAATAATAATGTTCTATACCGATCAACCAATACCATCTAATAGTAACATGGCGGGAATAATGATGCCTATTCAGATGTCTGGTATAGGCAATAGCCAATATGATACGGAATTTGGTTTGACGTACGAATATAACCAAAGACTATGTTTCAAAAATAACAAGCCGCTCACTTTCAATATAAATTATGGTGAAACCAAAAAACCGTTCCATTTTTCCAGTAATATAAAAACAGTTTTTTTTGATAATAATGCGATTTCATTTAGCAAAGAAGAACCGATATTCTTATTTGTGTCAAAAGATGGTACAATAGATTGTTATAATTCCTATATGTTTTCTCGAAAATTTGGTTTGAATCTAAAATATGTATGGTATGACCAGCGACATGCAAATGAATTTATGCGACAGATCTGTGTAGGTTCGGGAAATTTACAATGATTTAAAATTATAGATACAATAATTTGAATTGAAGATTCCTTTCAGAAAAGATCACGAAGATGAATAGAATTATCGTATTCAAAAAATTAGGTCAATTGCTTTCTTTGACAGATCCTGTCGGCAACACAACCTCGTATGAATATGATTCACAAAGACATGTTGTTAAAGAGACAAACGCTCTTGATAAATCAAGATATTTTGAATATCTCGGTCAATGGCTTATACGAAAAACAGATCGTAACGGACAAGTTACGGAATATGTTTATGACCGTTTCGGACGGCAAAAAGAAGAACGATGGCTGGAAGGAAAGAAAGTTATTAAAACAATTACAAATATTTATAGTGACGTTGGTGATTTAATCGGAGTTGACGACGGTCTGAACAAATTTACGTACGAATATAACGCGATGAAATTAAAAACAAAAAATAATGCAAAATTTAATGGTCTCAATAAAGAAATCACGTTAAAATCAAAATATGACCGGCGCGGACAACGAACACTTTCAGAATCAAACGAATTTTCAACACAATATACTTATACGCCAACAAAACTTACTGAATCAATTATTCAGGATGATAAATCGGTACAGTATTCTTATAATGCAGCTGGACAACGAATTGTTGCCAAAACTCCAGCGGTAACCTCGATGTACAGTTACGATGGTATGGGACGTTTAACAAAAATTGATCATGACAATATAGCGCATTATGATTATCAATGGGATGCATCAAGCCGAATCGTTTCTATAAATGACGGAAAATATGATTACAATAAATCAGGTCAATTGATTACCGCAAACTATGCGAACCTTCCAGAAGAAAAATACAATTACGATTTGAATGGTAATCGTTCAAATTATCAGACAGGAAAGAACAATCAATTACTTCATGATGGCGAAAACGCTTATGAATATGACAGTGAAGGCAATCGAATTTCCAAAGGCGCAACAAAATATTTTTGGGATTACCGCAACCGTCTTGCTAAAGTCGAAACACCGCAAGAAACAGTGGAATATGTTTATGATTATAAAAATCGTCTTGTTTGTCGATCAACCCCCAAAGGTTCTGAATATTTCGTACACGACGGTTGGCAGATTGTATTAACATTGAATCAAAAAGGCAAAACAACCAATCGTTTTCTTTGGGGAGCGAATCAAGATGAATTGATTGCACAGAATGAATATTATTCGTTATGCGATCATCTCGGTACAGTGAGAAACTTGGTCGGCAACGGTATTGCCGCCCATTTTGAATACAATGCTTTCGGGCAACTACTTTCAAAAATCGGCAATACCGATTGTGTTTTCAAATATACCGGTAAAATGACCGATGAAATAACTGATTTACAGTGGAACATCAACCGTTGGTATGATGCAAAAATTGGAAGATGGATAAGCGAAGATCCGATTGGCTTTGTGGGAAACGATTTAAACTTATACCGTATTTCAAAAAATTCTTCATTGATATTACTTGATCCTTATGGTTTGGTACCATGTCCAGGAGGGGATTGGACATTTTGGGGAACTACATCTGGAGGACAAATTATTATTGGTTATACTTCCTCTATAGTTACGTTCAGATGTAATCAAGCTAATATTGTAAGAAAAAAACTATATAAATGCTGTACACAAACGATAGAAAAAAAGGTAATTGATATTGCGTTCGCTGATGGTAATATTTACACAGTTTTATTGGGAGCTGGTTTGGGTGGACATGTTCGAAGAACGTATGGTTCTGTCCATAATGCAAACCAAGCAAGTGATCTAGCTGGATGGAGTTATCCATCAATTGGATTTAGCGTAGATGTGGTAGTGGTGGGAGGTGGTGTTTCTGGCACATGTGGAGGTGGTTCTGTCGATATAGGTGCAGGACTAGGGGCGGGGATATCAGTCTCCGCCCAAGAATCATATATAAGTGTTACATGTAATTGGACTCAAAGATATGTAAGAAAATTATCAATTGCAGAACAAAGTACAATAACATCTGACGGTCCATGCGTGGAATCATTTCAATCTGTTATTCCTAATGAGCCAACTTCATATGACCTCAGTCTATATGACGCAATGAATTAACGGAACTTCTAAAAACCCTTATTTTTGAAACAAAAAAATGACGTTTAGCGAAATTTTTATGAAACGGATTTTTAGAAGTTACTCGTAGTAAAATACAGGAAGATAATAATTGCAAACGACACCAATGAACGACAAAAAAATTAAAATAAAAAATAATTCAAAATAAAATAAAAAGTTTACTAAAAAATCAAAATTAAAAATAAAACACAATAAATTTAATTATTAAAGGTGTCCAATGAATACAGATTATTTTGTTTTAAGTCAAGTTGAAGGAAATAAAAATTTTTCATCTTATCGTTTTACAGATGTAAATTCATTTTATGATATTTTGTTACTAATAATTGATTATGTACTCAGAAATTTCTATATTATTTCAATTATTTCTTATATTTTAATCATTGTATTATTTGGAGGATGTGTGGCGGTCGAGTATATGGGTATTGATTCATACTGGTCAAATACATTGATTATCTCTCTGAGTGAAATTTCTAAATTGAATTTTTTTATTCCATGTGATATTATGAGCATGACATTCATATTTTTGTTTTCATTATTGTTTTTATTCACAGGTACATATTTTATATTTGCTATATTGTTATCCTCCAGTCCGAAAATAATTAAATTTTCAATTTTTAATTTTTTATTGCCTACATTTGTACCTTTTATATATCGAAGATATTTTACTCGTTTTTTGTTTTTTTCAAAAAGATATAGATATAATCAGTTATTCAAACAATCAATATATTTTTCTCTCTATTGTGTTATTGGGATAATCTTATGTATTGTAGCGTATTTGTCATCAAATTTGTCAATTTTATTGTCTTTTTTTTATTTTTGTATTCCTCTTCTTATTGGAGTGATGTCTTTGATACATTTTATTTTTTCATTAAAAGAATGTTTAACAAAATTTAGTGAGCTAGTAATATTTTCTTTATTGATACAACATACAATATATGGATGTATTGCTTTAATTCCTCCTTTCATATTTTTGAGAATTTCATTAAATGATCAAGTTTATATGTTTTTGTTATTACCTCTGTGGATATGTGTTTTTGTTTTCTTTTCATTTGTCGTTTCGGTTGTTGTTCAGGTTTTTTTATTTGTTTTTATTAGGTATTGTGTACTTGTCCACGAACCTTGAAATGACTTAAAATTACCTGTACAATAATAAAAATTAGGATAATTTTAAGAAATGTTACAATAAATGAAGTGAATTATCGTTTCTTTAATATTCAGAAAACGACAACATCGTTCAAAAATTATGTTTTGCGCATATTGTGACCAATGATCAATCTACAGATTGATCTTTGATAATCTGGTTGGCAAGATAAATTAAATTCGCTTAATATGAATGATTGGTAGATACAATCGACCTTCGAGAAATTCGAGATGAAGTTTTATTTTGGTTCCATATTGTTTTGCAATTATCTTCAAGGTATAATTGTGTTTGCTCAAAAGATGTATTTTTATCGAATGGCAACAATTTATGATTTATGCGGTCGTGAACTTGCAACGTTACGCGGCGAGGCAATGAATCCTCCAACGTTTGCCGATTTGAATAATCCGTCTTTGCTTCATACATTAACAAAAACAATTTATGACGGCAACCGTATTGACCGGATGCTTGGCTATTTCGGTTCCGGCGTTGATGATTATATCGGTACAAAATATCATTACGACCGTTTCAATCATCTTCGTGCAACTTCTTCCTACTCTGTTCAAAACGGTACGGAAACAACATTTGGACCTTACAATATCAGAGATTATGATTGGAACGGTAATAGTATTGCCGAAGCGGTTTTTGATCAAGAACCGAACTGGAATGACGTTACCGATAATGAAAATTATGTAACTTCAACCAAACAAGGACGGTATCAATTGACCAGAAATTATTATCTTGCCAATGGCTATTCTTATCGGCGTGAAACGTTTGGTTCGGATTCAATGAAGCCGGTTACGAGAACCGATAATTTTTACGATGATTCCGGTCGTCAGATTGCGGTTCAGGAGTATAATGCATTGCGCACAGAGACGGTTTATGATTCTGTCGGTCGCGTTCTTGAAACGCGGACGTTTGACGGTAAAAATCTTGTTGCCAAAACACGTCAAGATTATGACGAACTCGGACGAATGATCGGACAACATTATTTTACGTATCCAACAAACGCTAAAAATATTAGGAAAACCGGAAACGATTTTGTTTGCCAAACGGTTTATTTTTGGTATGACAACGCCGGACGAATTGTAACGCAAGCAAATTACGGTTGCGGTGCCGATATTCTGTCGAATGCCCCAATTCCTGTTCGTCCGAAAACCGCACCGCAAAAATCGGCAAAAGAATATCTCGTTACGCATACAATTTACGATTCGATAACAGGAAAACAAATTGGTACAACTGACCAGCGGGGAGTTACAAACCGAATTGTCCATAATGCTCTGGGACAAACGCTTTCCAGTATTGTTAATTATGTTCCAAATGGTACATCAGACGATCAGAATATTGAAACGAAATATCTTTATGATGGAATCAATAATGTTGTTGCCTTAATCGTGATAAATCCAACAACTGGTGATCAAATAACAAAATATCTTTATGAAGATACTGTAAATGGACGATTGCAAACTTCGATATTTTATCCTGTTTCCAATGATACAAATACAAATCATAATCGTGTCAATATTACATATTTTTTAGATGGTAACATTAAGTCGTTAACAGATCAAAATGGTTCTATACATGAATGCAAATGCGAGTAAAAAATACGTTACAGGACAGATTTTTATCCTTATAAAACTTATAGGAATTGTGCGCAAATAAAGTATCCAATAATTTAATGTTACTTTATTGAAAACATGTTAAAATCAAACAAATTGAATACTTTATTTGCATACAATCCCCTATAATATTTACTCAAATGAAAGATAAAATTAATTTTTATAAAATTTTTGAATTATCTCCTTTTGTTTTGATATTATTAATTATCGTATATTTTTTCTATGTGTACGTAATTTGTTATGAGGTCTGGACTGAAATTGCTTACTATAAAAATGGGAATTTCATAGTCAATTTTCCCGAAAGTAATTTGACACTAATACTTGAGATTGATAAAGTGAAATTTCCGGCAGATTGGCATTGTTATGGAACATCGAAGAATAGTTATTTTCTTGTTGCAGGATATGGACGTTGCGGAAGTAGAGAAAGCTATGGAAGTACTTTTTGTGTCAGAAGTTATAACGGGATTAAACAAATACATTTTATGGAAATTTTTTCTCATAAAATAGAGATTCATCGAGGTAAATGGATAAAAATAGGAAATCAACGTTTTCGCATTAACCGTAATACTCCATTAGTTCTTGAAATTTCAACCGATGGGAAAGTAAAATCAATACATTTAACCAATTAAAAATGACATTGAATTTGTTACTATTATTTTTGAAAGGACTAAATATGTTCTCAACATTTTGTTCATATTTAACGAGAGTATGTAAAAAGTTAAGTATCAAGACATTTATTCTCTCTCTATTAGTTTTGTTCTTGTTACTTGTGTTAATATATGAGTTTATAT
>JAITIZ010000668.1 GCA_031279215.1 Planctomycetaceae bacterium | reverse complement strand
CTTACTGGTCCGAGGCAGTCCGGTAAAACGGCCTTGTGTAAAAACATCTTTCCAAATTATTATCATATTGATTTGGATGATGTTAGTTTACGTTCACAGATTGCCAATTCGCCCAAAGAATTTTTGAAACAATATTCTTCCGGGCTTGTCATTGACGAAGTTCAGGCTTATGCCTTTTCAAGGCTTTATTTTCAAGGAGAAAACCAATCGTAGGGTGTTGCTACGCGAATGCTGATTGCTCCGTTGGGATGTTTGGAAAATTCATGAAAATCGGTGTAATCTGCGGATTATTTTCCGATACAAAAACGGCTAAAGATTTCATCAAGAATTTTGTCGGTATAAACACTTCCATCAATAAGCCCCAGCGTTTCCAATACTGATCGGATTTGCGAAGCAAGAATTGATTCATCAAAAAAAGAGTTCTGCGAATCACACATTTCCAAAGCCTGTTCCAATAACCGGACCGCCTTATTAACCGATTCACGGCATCGCAACGCTGTACTCCGTAAAATATTGTCCGGCAACATCTCTCTTAAACGTTGCGCAATCATCGCCCGTAATAAATCAATCCCCTCTCCGGTTTTTGATGAAACCGTAACATCTGTTTTACTTAACAGGGTATTGTTTAATTCCGTATCAGTTAATTCTGTATTATTTCGTTCTGTATTATTTAATTTATTCAAATCGGATTTGGTTTCGACAAATAATATTTTTGTTTCATCAAAACCGAATTGATTTACCAATTCTTGTTGATTCACGGATTCTTTGGGGTTATTTTCAAAACAGTAAATAATAAGATCACTTTGTCCGGAAATTTGTTTTGATAATTGTTGTGCGGATTCGTCAGCCGTGTCCTTTTGAGAAACGGTGCTAATACCGGCAGTATCCACAAACGTACACGGTAAACCGTCAAATGAAATTCCGGCTTCCAGATAATCGCGAGTTGTTCCCGGAGTCGGCGAAACAATTGCCCGGTCGGTTTGAAGCAATAGATTAAATAATGTACTTTTTCCGGCATTCGGCAAACCAAGTAACGTAACTCTGGGAGATTCATTCAAACAACCGCGCCGTACCATACGTTGTTGTAACAACTCCATTTGTTCATAAACCGATGTAAGAACAGAACTTATTTCCAAACGTGAAATAAATTCAATATCTTCTTCTGGAAAATCCAGTCCCGCTTCGAGATGGGTCAATAGTTCGAATAATGTTTCACGAATTTTCTTGATCGGCAAGGTCATTCCGCCGGCAAGTTGTTGTAGTGCAATTTTCAGAGCGTTTTGCGAAGGGGCTTCGATAACACCAAGTACGGCTTCGGCTTGCGTCAGATCAAGCCGTCCAGATAAAAACGCACGTAATGTTAATTCGCCCGGTTCGGCGTGACGAACAACTCCTGATTTCGTAACGGCAGTAATAAGTGCATCAAGAATTGGTTGGGAACCCAACGTGTGGATTTCAACCGACTGATGACCGGTATAACCATGTCCTTCAGACCAATAAAAAACCTTCGCCGGAACCGGACGTGTTACACCCCAAAAAATAAGATTACCGGTTTTAACAAACGGTTTCGGTTCCGCACACAATTCCGGTTCAAATAAACCGCGCAATGACATAATAGCAGCCGGTCCGTTAATTCGGATCATTCCGCGAATCGCCATTCCATGCGCTGTTGATTGGGCAATAATTGTTTCTTCAAACATGATATTTTGTAACTATTTAAGCGTGTGTTCTTTTCGTAATATTTTAACAGAATCTTGACCTATTTTTTGTTCGGTAATTTCATGTTTTTCTGTTCTGCCAACCTGTTGTCTTTGGGCTTCATAAAGGGCAACACCAACACACACAGATAAATTCAAACTTCTTGCTTCCGGTAACATTGGAATCCGAACACAATGTTCCGGTTCGGAATCCAAAATAAACGCAGGAAGTCCTCGTGATTCACTCCCAAAAACCAAAACGTCATCAGCACAATAACAAACTTCCGTAAAAGATATTGCCGCTTTTTTCGTAAAATACCAATAATTTCCCGACAATCCGGTTGTTAAATGGTTCCAATCATCAGCAATTTGATAATTGAGATGGTTCCAATAATCCATTCCTGCTCTTACAAGCCGGCGATGTTCTAATTGAAATCCCAATGGTTTAATCAAATACAACCGCGCACCAACCGCAACACAAGTACGCCCAATAGCACCGGTGTTTTCCGGAATTTCCGGTTGATAAAGTACAACATGAAACATGTCAACCGCTGATAAAGAATAATTGAAACAAAATACTGCCGGACATACACCGCTTCACTCCGTCAATAGTAAAGGTTCATAAATATACTCATCACACTTGACTATTCGGTTTTCGTTTTTTGATAGGATAAATTGATTCGATGAGATAAACAGAATTGACAGGATTTTTAAATAAAAGATACAAAAATCCTGTTCTTATAAAGCCGAATTTTAAAATGTAATGAATAATGTAATGAATATAGTGCAGCAAACATACTATTGGCCCAAACGTTTTTAATCCATATACAACACTATTCACTATTAAGTATTCACTCTTAACTCGTAACGATTAACTATCCGCTTAATCATCCGATTTTCGTCCGTAAACATTGTTCATACTTCGTTTGCCTGAATTTCCCGAACGAGATTTACGGCTTGTTCGGGGGTTACGTTGCTGTGAACTTTTTCGTCAACAACAAGAACCGGAGCCAAACCGCAAGCACCAAGACACGAAACCGTCTCAACAGTAAACAACATATCATCTGTTGTTTGTTTTGTTTCGGAGAGTTTCAGCTCTTTGCGCAGTGCGCTAAGAATATGTTCCGAACCTCGGACATGACATGCTGTTCCGTCACAAAGACGGCAAGAATGTTTGCCTTTCGGAACCAAAGTAAAGTGAGCATAAAAAGTTGCAACACCAAAAACATGGGACGGCGGTAACGCTAATGATGTGGCAATAAAAGTTAAAACTTCTTCCGGCAAATAACGGTAAAATTCCTGAACTTGCTGCAAAACCGGTATCAGACGAGCCGGATCATGGTTATTTTCATCCAGAATTTCAACAACACGGTCGAACTTACGAGCCGTACCGGTAGGATTAGGGGCGGCAACACTCATTTTTAAACTCCAAGTAAATCGATAAAAAAATCGACAGAAATATCGATAAATCATTATCTGTATAATTATTATCAATTCACTGAAACTGTCAAGGTGTTGAAAAAAGAGTCGTTTAATTTTTGCGTTTACTATCCTGTTTTTTGGAGATTTACCTCAAAAATTCCCCTAAAAATTTCTTCATCAACATTGAAAAATACAATAGGAATTGCGAAAATCGGCGCAATCTACGGATTCTGCTGATAAAAAGAGACAACATTATAGAGGAATATCCCCAATTGTCCTTAAAAAATTTATCGGGGTCTCTTGAGAATACTTACATTTTCTGTTATGTTCTACTTTTGATGGAGATGTTTTTGTTTATGTTCAGATTACATTCAGAGTAATCTGACGGTAATTGTCTATTTTCGTCCGCAGATTTACGCAGATTTTAGTCCACCGATTTTAGTCCAGCGATTTTCGCAGAGATTTGATATTCGCGGATTTTCAAGGATTATTTTTTGAGAGTACAAAATAACGAAACAAACAAACAAAGAAAGAATAGACAAAAAAGATAGAAAATTATTTTCAAAAAACTTTTTAAAATAATCTGCGAAAATCTGCGTCATCTGCGGACGATTTGAATTATGTGTTCGTTAATAAAATAGACAGTTACATCTGACGGCGTCAAATTCATCAATTACCAATACCATTTCCAAACCTAACATTTTACCCTCCTTTTTCGTAATGCCCCGACGATATATTAACCAACTCCGTGATAATGAAAAGGTCGAAGAAGTTTATTTGATTTCAGACAAACAACTAAGACCAAACAAAAACGGTAATCTTTATCTTCAGTTCAATTTGTCCGATAAAACCGGTATGATTAGTGGTCGTCTTTGGAATGCAGCTGATGAGGTGTTTTACCTATTCGATAGCGGTGATTATGTTTTGGCGGAAGGTGTTACACAACGCTTTCAGGGAACACTGCAATTTATCGCCAAGAAATTGACGAAAATCGATACGAAAACAAAACCGGTTGATGAAACGGAATTTATCCGGTTCAATTCTGTTGACGTAACAAAAAAAAGAACCAGACTTCTGGAATTACTCTATTCGATAACCGATCCGGATTTACGCAATCTGACGGATTGTATTCTGATCGACGATGAGTTAATGGAACGATTTTGTAAAGCTCCGGCGGGTATTAAACTGCATCATGCGTATGCGGGCGGTTTATTGGAACATTCTGTACAAATGATGGAAGTCGCCGAACATATTGCGAATCTGTATCCGATACTCAATCGTGATTTGCTTTTGGTTGGGGCGTTTTTGCATGATATAGGAAAAACTGTGGAATTATCGTTTAGCGGTGAAATGTTTTACTCGGATCAAGGACAAATGCTTGGACATTCGTTACTCGGTATTGAAATACTGAACGAAAAAATAAAAGAAGCAGAAAAAAACAGCAGTGAACCGTTCAATACGGAAACCACGACACTCCTAAAACATCTGCTCTTGTCGCATCACGGAACTTACGAAAATCAAAGCACAAAATTACCGATGACTTTGGAAGCCATGACTCTTCACTTTATTGATTCGCTTGATTCAAAACTTGCCGAATTTCGTAAATATATACTCGAAGACCCCAATCTTGGAGGAAATTGGACGAATTACATTCCCGGTATTGAACGAAAATTGTATAAAGGAAAAATGTAAAATCGTATAAAAAAATAATACGAATATTTGTGCGATATTTCATCCAGTCATTTAATTGATGTTTTTAATAGATCAGTGGAATAATTTTTTTGATCCTATTTTCGTGGAATTTCCTTGATCTCTTATGTTTTATTAGTCCCGCAGGAACGAAATAGTTGATAGTTGATAGTGGAGAGTGGATAGTGCCGCATGCGGAATTATTGCCGTTTAGGTAGTAATTCCGCATGCGACACTATCAACTATCAACTATCAACTCTCAACTCTCAACTACATTTCAGTGCTTGATTTCAAAGGCGAAACCATACATAGAGCATTGCCCTACGCTATTGCTGATGGTCCCTACGGGGCGAATTAGTACACAATTTTTTGACTCGAAAACGAAAATTTCACTGATATATTACGAGATTTTATGTCAACAAAACAAATCGAATATCAATTTCATGACAAAACGGTCGTAATTACTGGGGCATCCGGCGGTATCGGACAAGCAACAGCGCAAAAATTTGTACAGGCAGGAGCTGCCGTTTTGCTTCACGCCAATAAAAACTACGAAGTTATTAAACATTTACAACAGGAAATTCAACAACAGGGAAAAAAGTGTGAATGTTTTACGGCAGATTTCTTTTCCCCATTTGCCCCCGAATCTTTTGTTCGGTCTGTTTTTGAAAAAACCGACAAAGTTGACATTTGGGTAAATAGTGCGGGTGTTGATCTGATGGAACCGTCGCTTGCTGCTCTGCCGTTTGAAAAAAAAATGCAACAACTGTTTCAAGTGGATGTTTTTGCAACACTCCAAATGTCCGTGTTAGTTGGTTCGTTGATGAAAAATCAGGGAAGAGGAACACTTTTTTTCTTGGGTTGGAACGGAGTTCATTACGGTTGGAAGGGCGAAACCGCTCAACTCTACGGTTCCGCCAAAGGAGCGGTTCACGGATTTAGCCGTTCACTGGCTGAAACATTGTCTCCTGATGTTCGTGTTTGTTGCTTGTCGCTCGGCTGGATTAAAACACGTTGGGGGGAAAAAACATCAAATGACTACCTGAAACGCGGGGCGGAAGATTCACTCAGGGAACGTTGGGGAACTCCAGAAGAGGTTGCAGATGCAATTTTATTTTTGTCAAGTGACGCTTCAAATTATTTGGACGGACTTGACATTCGATTGGATGGAACCAAAAAAGGAACAAAGTGGTAATTATTTGACAAAGAGTTTCCTCAGAAAATAATAATTTTGTTGGCATTAAGTTTCCAATTGGTATTAAATTTGCTGACTATTTTAAATTTGTCCTTAATGTTTTCAAGGATCGTGTGAAATTGAAGGGAGTAGATGTTCTGTCTAATGTAAACTGTTTGTAATTATTCAGTAGTGTGAAAATTTCACCAAGAATTTTTAATTCAGAATGAACGGTACACATCTTAAATGTATTTTATTTACAGCAACCTCATTTCCGCCTAATTTTCTTAACAAAACAACTTCAGCAACCAATGGACAACAAAACACATCAGCCTCATTACCTCATTCATTATCTCATTCATTGAAATTCTGAAATCTGAAATCTATCGGGCAAATTTATTTTTGCACGTAAACGTATGATGATAAAGTATTTGACATGTTTAATTAATAAAGTAATGAGGTTGTTGTTTATTGACCTTTTGTTGTTACTGATATTGTTTTATTCGGAAAAATTAGGATGCGGTTACTGAATCGATACAACTGTTTTGTGTTCGTTGATGATCATTTTCCAAATTTCATAATAATTACCTTGCAAACAGAAAGAATTTTTTTTGAGGTGTTGTCAAACCGCTGATAATATGTTATAAACGACAACAGTTTCCTTTTAGCACAAAAAATTGTGGAATAATGTCTAAAAAAAAGACTAATTTGAGGATGGATTCGATGAAAATAATTCTTGGCAGTGACCATCGGGGTAAGAGAATTCAAGATTGGATTCTTAAACATCGTATATTTCAGCAATACGAAATTTTCGTAATTGGCGAGCATTATTCTGGTTTTATTGATTATCCAGATGTTGCGGCGCGGGTTGCTTTTGAGGTGGGTTCCGGTTTTTATGATCGCGGTATTCTAATTTGCGGTACCGGAATTGGGATGTGTGTTGTTGCCAACAAATTTCCGGGAGTTCGGGCAGCTCCTTGCCATAACGAGGTTGCAGCGGAGTTGAGCCGGAAACACAATGACGCCAATATCTTATGTCTTGCGGGTGACCTGCTTGGTGAACGGTCAAGTCTTGTTATTGTTGAAAAATGGTTGGCAACTCCTTTTGAGAACGGATACCACGTCAATCGGCTTGAAAAAATTAAGAATCTCGAAAACCAAAACTACTCAGACCCAATAACGATAGAACGTTTAGAAAAAATCTTTGCGGAAAATATTATTCCAGAACCCAATATTTCCGTACATAAAAAAAACGTCTCCGGTGTGGCTTAATAAAATAAAACGTAATCTATCAGTGAAATTTTTGTTTTTCGCTCTTAACCCCGCTAGGGGTGTGAAATACATAACCGGCGGTCAAGCGAAGCGCAACCGCCAGAGTAGGAGTAGGAGTAGGAGTAGGAACTCCTCCATTTTCCCAAAGCCCAGCAAGGGCGAGATAATAGTTGATAGTTGATAGTTGAGAGTTGAGAGTGCCGCAAGCGGATTTTGAGTGGGAATACTTGTAAATCGCATGTGATACTTTCCACTCTCAACTCTCAATAATCTTGCCCCGTGCGGGGCTTTGTTATGTTGAGTATTTTGACCGTAGGTTGCGCTGCGCTACACCTACGGTTATGCACATCTCGTCCCTGCGGGACTAATAAAACATAATAAATTAAGAAAATTCCACGAAAATAGGATCCAAAAAATTATTCCACTGATATATTACAACATTTATTGAACATAATTATTGTACCTTATTACAACATTTATTGAACATAATTATTGTACCTTTCGTCTGTTTTGTATTCTCGAAAAAGAATTAGCGAAAAACAAAAATTTTCCGGAATAATTACGCCGGATGATAAACAATAGAATCGTTATAGAATCGTTACTGAATAGTTACAAATAGACAGTTATGTAAAGAGTTTTATGAATTGCCGGTTCCGATTTGTTCAAAGTCTAAACCGATATCGTGAACAAGTACAGTTCCAAGATATTTTGCGGCTTCGGGTTTTGTGAAACCGATTTTGGGCGCGTAAAAAGTCAACGTATAATCTGCCCAAACGGTTGGGTCATTCGGTAACCCCGTGTCCGCATCCAAACCGCTCGGAATATCAATCGCAATAATTTTGGCACCGGATTTATTGCGAATTGTGTTGACGGAGCGGATTGCTTCTGTAAAAGGTTCACGCGGTACTCCGACAGCACCGGTTCCGAGCATAGCGTCAATCAAAACCCCAAATTGTTCCAAACCGGAAATAGAACCGGAAATAGAACCTGAAATAGAAGATGTCCACTCCCGAATAGGAATATTACAATACCGTAAAATATGATAATTTGTTCCGGCATCGCCGGTTAATTCATTGGGGTTGGCGAGGAGAAAAACAGTTGGGTTTAACCCCCGAATTTTGAGATGACGGGCAATAACAAACCCATCACCGCCGTTATTGCCTTTTCCGCAAACAATTGCAATCGGAATTTCCTGTTTCACAATTTCAAGACGCTGCAATGTATCAACCGCACCACGTCCGGCGTTTTCCATAAGAACCAAACCGGAAATCCCAAATTGTTCTATTGCTTTCCTGTCAATATCTCGCGATTCTTGCCGTGTTAGATAAATCATAATTCTCAATTCCAAATTTCATAAGGTTGGTAATATTTTTTAGTGTTCCCAGACTGATTGTTAAAATGGTTAAAAAAAATTTTCGGGTATTCGGGTGTTCGGGTGATTTCGGTATTTTGCGGGCTTTGGCGATAACCGACTTGCCCCTGTTTCGGGACGGCAATTTGTGTTGCCGAGCGGTTTGGAATCTGATTAATTACCAACCGAAACAGAGACCGAGATTGGCGAGATGGGTTGTGTGGCGTGCGTTTATTGTTAGGTCGTAATCGAGAAAAAGAAAAATATTGTACACACCCTCAAATTTCAAACCGAAACCAATCCATGCCCAATCGCGTCCCGTATTACCTTCGTAAAAGAAAAGTGCCGGAGTAGATGTTCCCTGAACAGCAGAAAATCGGGAGTGATAATAAACCGGCGGATTATCTAACATTTCATGAATCCATGTGAATCGGCTTTGGAGTTCAAAAGAATCAAAAAGTTTCCAATTGATTCGTATTCCGAGAAGTTGGTTAAGACCATGACCGTTCCAATCACCTTGAACAATCACATCGGATTTTCCAATTTGACCATGATACAAAAAATCATATTGTAATGCGTAAAACGGTTTGATTCCCCATTTGCCGAAGATGAAATCAATACCAAACTCCCCAAACAAATTACATTGAAGTCCATTTCCTTTGGCATTGATCTGACCGGCGGAATGATTAACCTTATATTGATCGTAACCCAAACTTCCGGCTCCGCCAAAATGACAACCGCTTAGATAAATGTATTTTCCGAATCCGAAAAGATAATTATTGATTTTTGTATTTTGTTGGTTTGGGTATTTTGTTTTACTTTGATTGATGTTACCGAAAAAGGTGTTGTAAACACCGTGTGTTTGAATAACATCCAATCCGATTTGGAGACCATAAAGATTGGGTTTAATTCGGGATTCTGTACCTTTGGGTTCTAACGCGGTATCTCCATAATACAAATTTGCCCAAATTCTTCCGCCGCTTCCGCGCCGCCGATATTTTTGCCCAAGACAACAATCAATATCCGTCGAAAAAAAAGGGCGGTCAAAAAAAGATTGCTCCCAAAATTCCTCTGTTTCGGTTTCGGCAGCGGGATTGAATTTTTCAAAAGGTATTGTGTTAAAAGGAGTTGCAGTTGCGAGTGGAACCGATGCCAGTAAAGATGCCAGTAAACCGGTAACAATTAAAATCGCCGGAATCATGGATCGAATCAAATACCACATCGTTTCTATAATTTTTAAAATACTAATACTAAACAAATAAAAAAACACCTTTCAATAAATCGACAATAAAACAGGAAAACTTTAATGATTATGTCGATTATTCCAAACAAAATGAAAATTAAGTAACAATAGAAAGTAATAATAGAGATTTATTGTAATATTTTAATGGAATTTTTGTTTTGAATCGTTTTTGACGGAAGACTATCAAACTGTTTTAGTATATGATTTCTGCTCAGTACCTCAAAAAATCTTTTTTTATTACCGGACTTGACAGGTTTTAACTGATTGTGTAAAATTCCGGCTATATTGATTTTTGTTTTTTAATTTCATTTTTGGAAACTAAATTTCATTTTGAAAAATAAATTGCCCGAATTTTTGTTCGGGTGTTAAAAAAATCGAGTACGTCAACAAATTCGTGGTCGTTTCGGCGAACTGTGATTTTCTACAGGCAACCGGTTGTCCGGGTAGAAAATTACTTGGCACTAGAAAGTTGCGTGGCTCCCGAGAAGGGAGCGTCGCGTCTAATGCCATAGGTATAATTCAGTGTTATATTGTGAAACAAGTAACACACTACTTTTGCCGGTGGGAATAAGCCTAACTACGAAGCGTGTCGCTCCTAAATTCTAAGAGCGATATTCTGTTGCCGTTTCTCGGCATTACGTTTTTCCCACTTTGTAACCAAACAGATTATTTGTTATGTAATCTGTAAAACTTTAATCCTTCTTTATTTTAAGGAGAACAAAAATGAAAGTACGATTTTTCCATGCCTTTACGTTAGTAGAATTACTTGTGGTTATTGCGATTATCGGTG
>JAITIZ010000654.1 GCA_031279215.1 Planctomycetaceae bacterium | reverse complement strand
TGTTATCTAAAATTTATAAATTGAATATGAAATAATCACTTGGTTGCTTGTTCCTCATAATTTCCTCTAAAACATGTTGTAAACCTTCTCCAATATTTACCAATTCATCATGTTTGATTTCAAGTTCATTATACTCTTTGATACGTCTTTCTAAGTCTGTTTCAAATCCACAAATTCCCCAAAATTTATTCCATAACGTGTCAGCTTTTATTACATCTTCTATAGCAATATCTATACTTTGTCCTGTTTTCTGTAATTCATCAATTTTTGCTACAAGTGACTGTTCAAGAGCATAAGCAACAACAGAACGTAACGGTTTTGCACAGCCTGAAGGTGAATATGTTTTATTCCAAATCTTCCTAAATGTTGCATGCGGAAATTGTTCATTTTTTTCTCGTTTGAATGTTTGAAAAACAACACTGCCCACTGTTTCAACATAACATGCTTCAACAGTTTTAAGAGTTGGGGTTTGTTTTTTTAATTGACTAAGGAGCGGTAAATAAGATTTCTTCAATTTTTCATACATCTCATCTTGCCGATTTTCGCGAACATAAGATTCTGCCCGCGCTAAACACATTACAATAAAATGATCAGTATGTTTCTCTGCAAACGCACGTTGATAAGCGTTATAAATTGTTTCTGGATCGTTAATGATCGCATGATACTTTCCAATATTTGTTTCTTCTTCCGGTTGTTCCATTAACGCGGTTGCATCTACAACCCAAATAGAAACATTCGATTCTGCTAATTCCGTATCAGCGCGTTGATCGCCTTTATACCATCCGCCCGGCATATCAATAAACTGAACTTCAAGTTTTTCCGTTCTTGAATTTTCCAATTTAACGCTAAGTATAAAATCATACTCACGTTTATCCTGTGTTCCCTCAATAGAAACAATATTGCTCACATCCAAATTATGACCGGAACCAAGTGCTTGAAGCTCGGTACGGCGTTGCGTAATAACGGGTTGTGTTCGGGCATCAGGAACAAAAGTGGCTCCAAACGCAGAGAGTTCATGTTCCAATTCCTTGTACATCGCCGCAAGAAGACTGGTTTTACCAACACGCGAAGGACCAACCATCGCAATTTTTAAAATAGTATTTGACATTTGTATTTATTATAGTTTGAGTAAAAAATTTAGTTACGAAATTATGTTAAACTATGATTTTAATAGTTCGACAGAGTCTCCCAATTTTTTAAGATACCTATTCCAGGTATCACGTAAATTTGTATTTTCTTCAAGTGCTGCGTATTCAGTTGGCCATATCTTGGTGCCGTATTGTTCATAAAAATTTCGCCAAATTGATTTTGCATCTTCATAACCGCCTGTACGTAATACACCGTCACAAAAATTCTCAACAAATGCTGATATGGCACGATTAGGCTCTTTCGCAAGACCTCGAAGCGCAGCACAACAATCCGATACTGCTTTTTCCCATGCTAATTTTGCTTTTTCAAAAGCATTTTCAAATTTATCTTGCGGGAAAATTGTAAAATCATTATTTCTACCCAATGGATCAACATTATTACGAATACGATAAAGAAGATGTTCACGAAATGAAAATGGTATATCTGCGAAATATTTTATTGCCTGTGCTATTTTTTCACCGCCGTAAATCTCTTGAATCCGATCGGCAAGTGTAAGCAGCCATTGTTTTGTATCGTTTTTTAACTCAACATCAAAAATGTTTTCTAAACCGCCTTGATCCGTATTCATGAAAACATCATATACTTCTCGACGTATATGCTGAATTATTTTGTCCAAACCGTTATCTAATTGATCAAACGCAGTTACAAGATCAAGACGTAATTCATGATATTTGTTACTAAAATATTGGGTAATTCCCGGTCCGAGCATTTTGGACGAATTGAGTTTAGACGATAAATCATATTGCAACAATTCGTTTTCAATCTCTTCTAATTTCTGCACAAATTCAACATCTTCAGTGTTACATTTTGCTTGATACTTCTTACCAATATTCTCCAAATTTGCTGACGTTTCTCCCCAACGGTCATTGAACATTTCATCAAACTCACGTGGTTTACCGACTCCAGCATCAGTTTTCGGTAATGCATTTTTCGCCTTCTCAATAAATTCATTAATGTTTTCAATAAGCGTTTGCAAATTTTTCAAACGTTTATTGTAAAGCGTTTCGTCAAGAGAATTTTGATTGTTGGCAATATCAGTTAATATCTTATCGAACACATCGAGAACCGCATTTTTATCAGAACAATCGACCTCAATGTAAGATCGCATTCCTTTGAGCGAACTATCATGAAAATCTTTCAACAAAAATTCCAACGCATTTTTTGTGTTGGGATCTAACATCTCGCTGGAGAAAACATTGACCATAAAATATGACCATGTACCAGGCTCTAACTCTGGAATAGCTTCTCTGATAAGATTAAAAAGCCGGACATCTTCTGTACGAATACCGCGCTCTTTGACTTTACGCAACATAATAACAGCATCAATATTTTTACCGAAATCTTCCATCAAATTTTTTTCTGCATCTGGAACATGTCTATCACCTAAACCGGGGGTATCCCCAACCGAAATTTTCTCATTCTTTAAACTTGGAAAATTACAATAAACCTCCGCCGATTTTACTGATGCCCACGTAACTAACGGTTGACCATTTTGATCACTTTTCGCCGTGTAATTTCTTATTTCGTCCTTTTCAATCCGCTTTTTTTTCTCTCCTAGATAACATCGATAACGCGGAAATTCGCGGTGTAAACGTTCAATAAATTTTTTTATATCAGAATTTTTATTAGAACTTTTTTGTAAAATTGCATCAGGAAGCGACTTTTCAAATTCTTCAAGAGACTGCGGTCTTGGCAGGTCCATTACTCTGTAAAACGGAGCTATCACCCGATTCAAAAATTCTTCTTGTGTATAAAATTCAATATCCGCATAAGCATTTGAAACAGATTCATTTTTAATAATTGCAGCAACTCCCGTACAATCACCTTTGCCGCCTGTAGGAATTTCTGCATCTTTGAGTCCGGTTAAATGCTGTAGAAAAGTGCTTTTTCC
>JAITIZ010000594.1 GCA_031279215.1 Planctomycetaceae bacterium | reverse complement strand
AAAAAATTTATTGTTAGAAGGAACGCGGTCGTCTCGACCGCATTTTTAGGCGTTTTTTGTAAAAAAACAGGGCAGGCGAGACGCCTGCGTTCCTCCTAATATATTAGTTTTTAGAGGTTACTATAAGAGATTTAAGGAAATTTCACGAAAATAGGATCAAAAAACCAAAATTCCGCTGAAATATTAACCTTATATCTAATATGTTATGATTTTATTTCGGACTGCTTTACCAACATCAATATTTTTTTGGTTGCTGTTTGGGGTAATTTCTATATCATGAGGAGTTTTTTGGGCATCACTATAAATTGTTTCGACGAGTCCGAATTCATTGAGTTTTTCTGTCCGGCTTTTTTCAAGCCATCTTGCATAGTCGGGACTATCTTCAGGAGGAGCTGGTTCCAATTTGCTTGTTTCATGTTCGGTTTTATTGACTAAAATTTTGTATTTTCCAAGCGGAGCACCGTCATAGCGTGCATTCGTTTTTATTACAGCAACACCCTTCTCATCGGTCAATCCCATAGGAATCCATGATTTTCCTCTATTTTCTGTATTAGGGTCTGTTAAGTGTAAAATAACAGATGCTCCGATCAAAGGTTGCCCATCCTGAATAACCATAATTTTACAGGGATACAATGTTGGAAGATCATCTGGAAGCTGCTGGAAGGAACACCCCAAAATTGAGATAAAAATGATAAAAATATAAACAATAATTTTCATAATAATTCTGAAAGTTAAAGAGGGAATTGAAAATCAAACCTATCGTCAAAAATAATTGTTTTTAACGATAGGAACCAAAACAAAAGAAGATAGGTAAAAAATCACGGGGTTTGTGATTCACCGCCGTTGATGGAACCCATTGCCCCCCAAATACCGTATTCACTTTGACCGGTTAAGTTTTGTTTGGGAGCAGTAGTCAGACCGGGTGTTACATATTCAATGGAGTTATTGATAAATCGTCCCGAACCGTCAAATAATGCACCATTGACACCGCCTGGATGAAAACTATTGGCTGACCAATGTCCCCATACGTCACGAGTACCGGAACTACAATTTGGTGAGTTTGGAGGAAACATCGTTACAAAACTTACATAACATCCAGAATAATAGTATAAATTCGCGCCGCGTCGGGCAGTATATTCAGTAGCATTTCCGGTATTTGATGATGCATAAGTTGTCCTGTTAAGAATACGGGGATCACTGGTACTTACCACTCCCAAGCAATTAGCTAAACCTGATGTACCGGCAAGACCAGTTACGCCAAGTGCAAGAGAACATTTGACGCTTTTATCATCCCAATCCAAAGCCGGAACACCTGTTTCACTCCAAGCGATTGTATTACTGGTTCCATCGCTAATTGCTTCCAAACCTTTGAATTGTCCTACTGGAAATGGCATTCGATTTTTGGAACTTTCATCGGTGAATGAAATATTATTGTCTACTACATCGGCTTTGCTGAACACATAATTGGTTTTGGAATTAGCGGTTGTACTAACAATAAAAGAATTAGGATCAGAAGGACAACCGAAAACAGCTATTTTCCCTTGCATTTGCGTATAAGAATTGTAGGGATATGTTGACGAGCCACTGACACGATTTAATAAAGCATCGTATCGCGATTGTTGCTCGATAAACGGAAAAAGAAATACTTGCAGAACCCAGCCACTTTGTACATCAATCGTTCCGCTAGAAAGACGGAAACGAATCCAGTGTACACCTCCGGGAAGTGCTGTGTAGGTGTCGTGATAGTTTTGTAACGCAAGTGCAAGATTTTTCATCTGATTCAAACATTGTGTTCGTCTTGCCGCCTCGCGTGCTGCCTGCACGGCTGGTAACAGAAGAGCGATTAACACGCCGATAATCGCAATCACCACAAGAAGTTCGACCAAGGTAAAGCCAAAAGGTGAAGAACGCAGAAGTTGTAAGAAGTTTACAGGAAATAGTTTAGAACGTGAAGATTCTCCACTATCCGTTCTCAACTTTCCACTACAGAGTGCCCCCCCCCCCCTGATTTGCCCATTTTAACATTGGGATTTTCGCAAAAAATCCTGCAAAAATCCCGACCAAACACATTACTACATTTTTCATTGTCAGACTCCTTATTTTATAAGGTTTCACTGAAATCGTTGCGATTCGTTTGTCACAAAACAAGCGACAAAAAACGGCAAATCGCAACCGATTAAGTTTCACAGTTTATCAAAAAAGTTTAAACTGTCAATTAAGGGTTTCGTCTTTTTCTAGAAATTTTTCAAATTTTTTTCAAAATTTAGTGATATTTCAACAAAATTTCCGTTATTTTGTAATATTATTTTAGGTAACTTCTAAAAATTAATATTAGGAGGAACACAGGCGTCTCGCCTGCCCTGTTTTTTTTACAAAAAACTCCTAAACATGCGGTCGAGACGACCGCGTTCCTTCTAAAAATTAATATTAGTAGGAACGCAGGCGTCTCGCCTGCCCTGTTTTTTTTACAAAAAACTCCTAAACATGCGGTCGAGACGACCGTGTTCCTTCTAAAAAGTAATATTAGTAGGAACGCAGGCGTCTCGCCTGCCCTGTTTTTTTTATAAAAAACTCCTAAACATGCGGTCGAGACGACCGCGTTCCTTCTAAAAAGTAATATTAGTA
>JAITIZ010000561.1 GCA_031279215.1 Planctomycetaceae bacterium | reverse complement strand
AGATTAATATACTTGTCTACAAAATTTGAAACAACTCAAAATTATCGATGCGATAATATGGTTTAAGTTAATTGTCGTTTCTGTAATGTTCCCAAAGCAACAAATTGTTCAACAATAAACTAGATAATGTGTGTTTGTCCATAAGATTTGAAATAACTTAACGTTATCGGTACGATAATAGGATTTAGGATAATTTTTAAGAAATGTAACAAAAATGAAGTGAATTATCGCTTCGATAATATTCAAAAAACGCCAAAATTGTTCAGAAATTGTGTTTTTCGCATACAATGATCGCAGATTTTGATTATTAAGATTATGAGTGATAAATTGAATTTATTTATACAAATAAAACACACAACGCCGCTAATGAATTACAAGGTATTGCAAATCACGACGCCAATGGTAATATGGTTCTCATGCCTGGACTTAAAGGAAAGTACGACGCGTGGAACCGGCTTGTTGAAGTCAAAGATTCAAACGATAATTTGATTGCAACTTATGAATACAACGGCTTAAACCAACGTATCAAAAAAACTGTCGGAACAACCGTAACAAAATCATTTTTCAACGAAAACTGGCAGGAAATCGAATCGCAAACTGGTTCAGACGTAACAAGTTACGTTTGGGGTTTGCGTTATATTGATGATTTAGTGTTGCGGGAAAAAGGCGAAGAACGGTTGTATTCTCTCGCCGACCCGAATTGGAATGTCATAGCAATTTGTGATGATTCTTGTAACGTACAGGAACGTTACACTTATGATACTTTTGGAAAACGAAACGTATTCGATGCAAGTCGGCTATTGCCGACGTAATGTTTCAGCGAATCACCTACCTCGGGATAATTCACCTAAACAATAACCCACAAAATACCGAAATCACCCGAAAATTTTTAACCATTGTAACAACCAGCATGGGAACACTAGGAAAAATTGTGTAGATACTTTTGAATAGCAGGCGGGAACATAACAATAGTATTCCAAAAGAGTTCTAATTATTTTGTTCCCGCCTATTTTTGTTTTCACGGTGATGCGTGAAGGGTTATGAATTGGGTTTGTATTTTGTTAATTTGTTAAACATCTATTCGTTGCGGCAGATCAAGGACTTTTGATTGAAGCCCGATTTTGGCAAAGAAAATATAAAGCACAAACCCCACAACAAAAGCAGAAAGCGGCGGACATGGGATCTCAAACGGTAACACCTCACCCGTGAAAATCGGATAAACCATTCCAATTCCACCAACAATAAATCCGACCAACCACGAAAGCCAACCAGCAGGATTAAAACCGGCTCTCGGTCCTATCCATTTTTTACCGGCAAGCAAATAATCGGCAGTCATTGCACCGCAGATAGGACCAAACGATGCACCAATCACTCCAAATACAGCCGGAGCGTCTTTGGCATAACCGAAAATCACCAAAGCAATCGCCGCCGCACAACCAATACCACAAGAAATCCATTGATTGATTTTGGGAAACGATGTTTTCGTACAACCCGCCGCAATAAAAGTACAAAAACAGGCCGATGGGAATGCCGCAAATGCAAGTAAGAACATACAAATTTTCGCAGTTCCATCACCAAGAATCAAAGAAAATAACTTCGTAACATCGTATTCAGCAAGTAATGCCGTATTGCCTGTACTAATTGCTATTTTTTGTGTCCCGGCAACAACCAGTAATGAAATGACACCAGTAAACACTGTTGAAAGAACAATTCCAACTAATCCGCCAAGTTGAACAGCGTTACCGTCTTTATTACCGCAACCGAAATTGACTCCGGCAGCACCGGCTGTTGCGAAAAAACCAATGACGTAAGCTCCCATCAATGAAAAAATACCTAAAATTCCACTGCCGTAAAGAGTTGCGGGATTAGCGGTTTCCGGCGCGGCTTTCAACATTTGTTCAGCAGAAAATTCACCGACATTGCCGATTGTTTTTGCCAATAACAATAAGAGAATTGCAATTGGAATAATCGGCATAAACGATGCAATTTTACCGACGTATTGGATTCCCATAATTCCCATAAACATTGCAATTAACGCCCAAAGCGTTGAGACAAGTAAATGGATTACAGAACCTTCTGGAACTCCTCCAATACTGACTAACAACAAACCGGAGAAATAAGCGTTGACACTTAACCAGCCGAATTGGAGAAGCCCCATGAGAAGACCAGGCATGAGAAATCCGCCGGTAACTCCGTAAGTCGAAGTTCCAACAACTGCAAGCGGTAAACCAGTCTTCATACCAAGCATCCCCGGAGCAAGATAAAACAGAAAATGACAAATGAACGCCGCTAAAATAAGCGAACCAATTGCCAAACCCAGTCCTTGCGAAAGTGTGCCTCCAGCAATACCCTGAGCACCCATAGGAACTTGTTGCCAAAAAACAAACCAGAGCATCACACCAGCATAAGTTGCGGCAGTACTCGTCAACCAACCAACACGGTTTTCTTTAGAATTGGGTTTTGCCGAAGCAACATAATCAGGAAGTTGTAGCATAATTAATTATTAAGTTAAAAAAGGGTTGGAATAAAATAAAATTGAAACTGTTATATTCAAACCTGCCGTCAATTGTTTTTTAACCGTTCACGCCGCCGAACACGGAAACAAATACCAAATACAAAAAACAGCAACCTTAAACATTTCTCGAAAATAATGTGAAACAATGTGAAACAATTGATTGTAAACAAGTTAAGAATAATAAAAGATAATTTATTGGAACAAACGTTAATATCCCCAACAGCAATTGGGTTCAAAATATAATAGAAAATAACGGTGTTTTCAAGAGACACAAAAATTTTTATTTGGAAAGCCGTGTGCAGCAGTTTATTTTGACCCTGTAAGAATTTGTTTACCGCATGAAAAATAAAGAAAAGAGTTAAAAGACTGGGCGGCACTGGATTCGAACCAGTGACCTCTGCCGTGTGAAAGCAACGCTCTAACCAACTGAGCTAGCCGCCCATTTTTTCTCAAAGTTAATGAAAAAATTGAAAATAATTTAAATTTCGTTTTAAACTCATCAATTTATTTCATTAAACCGTTAAATGTCTCGGATTCGTATTGTAAACGATTCTATTTTAATTGTCAATTCCCGACGTCTCCGGGGTTAAACCGAAGTTCCAAACTCAAAATTGTACAATATTTTTAGTAATTGTCTATTTTGGTCCGCAGATTGCGCAGATTTACGCAGATTTTCGTCCGGCGATTTTCGCAGATATTCGATATTCTCGGATTTTCACGGATTATTTTTTGAGAGTACGAAATAACGAAATACATGAAAATTATCTAAAAAAACTTTCGTGTGTTTCGTGTCATTTTGTGTGTTTCGTGTTAAAAAAATTAAAACACAAAACACACTAAATTTCACCAAAAAGTTTTTAAACACGAAATACACTAAATTTCACAAAATACACGAAAACTATCTAAAAAAACTTTTTAAAATAATCTGCGAAAATCGGCGTCATTTGCGGACGATTTCAATTATGTGCTTGTTAAGCAAATAGACGGTTACTATTTTTACTGTTGGTGCAAAATTGTTTTGATTACTTCGAGACGTTTGGCGAGTTCTATTTCAAAACCGCGGGGAGTCGGACGAAAGTATTCTTTATCAATACCAAGATAATCCTGAGCAACAATTCCGTTTTCAAAATCATGAGCGTATTGATAACCGGTATGCCCCAATGTTTCGGAACCTTTGTAGTGAGTGTCACGGAGATGTCTGGGAACCGGAATCAACCGGCCTTCTTGAACATCGCGTTTGGCTTCAAAAATTGCTTCTGTTGCGGAATTTGATTTGGGAGCGCAAGCCAGATAAATTACCGTTTGTGCCAGATTCAATTGACATTCGGGAAGTCCGATAATTTCACAAGCTTGAGCTGTTGCGACCGCCAAAGGTAATGCCGCAGGATCAGCATTGCCGACATCTTCACTCGATAAAATAACCAGCCGCCGCGCTAAAAATCGTACATCTTCACCGCCAACTAACATTTTGGCAAGCCAGTAAATAGCCGCATCCGGATCACTGCCGCGAATACTTTTTATCAACGCACTAATTGTATCGTAATGAGAATCGCCGTTACGGTCATACATAACCGCTTTTTTTTGTACCGATTCTGATGCTAATTCCCGCGTAAATTCAATAGGTTGTTCCTCACTGGACAGTACACCGATTTCCAGCGCGGAAATAGCACACCGAGCATCACCATCACAAATTTCAGCAAGAAAATCAAGAGCGTCTTCGTGTAAATGAATCAAATATTTTCCCAAACCGCGTTCACGGTCTGTTGCCGAGCGAACAAGCAAAATCTTAATTTGTTCTGTTGTCAGCGGTTCAAACTGGAAAATCCGGCTCCGGCTGATAAGAGCGTTGTTGATTGTAAAAAAAGGATTCTCTGTTGTTGCTCCGACAAGAATTACCACTCCGTTTTCAACTTCCGGTAACAAAACATCTTGTTGGGCTTTATTGAAACGGTGAATTTCGTCAATAAACAATAATGTTTTCTGTTGCCGTGTTGAGAGCCGGTCTTCGGCTTCGGCAAGAATTTCACGAAGTTGTTTCACGCCGTCGGACACGGCACTGAGTTGACGGAATGTACTACGGCTTGATCGGGCAAGAATGTAAGCAAGTGTTGTTTTTCCGGTTCCCGGCGGCCCGTGAAAAATCACCGAACCAAGACGGTCCGCCTGAAGAAGACGCCGAAGTAACTTGCCTTCACCAAGAAAATGATCCTGACCAACAAATTCCTCCAATGTCTGAGGACGCATCCTTACTGCAAGCGGTTCCGCTTTCCGGCGGTTTTCTTTTTCTTCTGTTTCAAATAATGACATAATCGTTCCATCGGTAATTGTAACTGTTCACTAATTTTTTTTGAGAAAACGAAATAAGCAAAAAAATAAAACACACGAAAAAAAATAACGGTCTATTTTATTAATCGCTCGAATATTTCGGTTTAATCGTCCGCAGATGACGCAGATTTTCGCAGATTATTTTAAAAAGTTTTTTGAAAATAATTTTTTGTATTTTTTGTTTATTCTTTCTTTGTTTGTGTCGTTATTTCGTACTCTCAAAAAAATAATCCTTGAAAATCCGCGAAGATCGAATCTCTGAAAAAATCGGTGGACGAAAATCTGCGTAAATCTGCGTCATCTGCGGACCAAAATAGACAATGACGTTTCGTACTCTCAAAAATAATCCCTAAAAATCTGCGCAATCTGCGGACTAAAAATCGACGCGGACTAAAAATCGACTTCGCAAAAACAAACAACCTCATTCGTAACTCATTCTTTTCCGCACCGATTTTTCACAATTAAATAAAGTGATCAATGGTCTTGTACTGTTTACGAATATTAGTTATAATGTTTACTCTTATGTTTCGTATTGTATCAATTTACCCCTTACGGAACAATACCTGCTTCTTTGTGTTTTTTCGTGTTTTTCACACTTTTTAGAAATACTTGTTAAGAGGATATTTATGTTGCGTTTTTGTTTTCCATTTCTTGTTGTTGTGTTATTGATAGTCCATTCGGTTTTTGCCCAGACGCAAGAAAAACCGTTACAAGCAACACCGGAAATTCTCGCTCTGACCACAGAATTACACCAATCATTAAAATCTTTGCCGGATAATGACAAAATCTCTGTTCTGTTTCAATTACTCAGCCTTGAACTCCGTTTCACCGACAAGCAAACGGCACAGAATACGATTCGCCAAATATTGACGTTGATTCCGGCAATTGAAAAAGAATCCATACAAGCCCAGATTCTTGAGGCGGTTGCTGTTGCTCAAGCCGATCTCGGCGATTATGAGCAATCTGTCAAAACACTCGATCTGATTGTTAAACCATCTGTCCGTGCGGAAAAACAATTAAATGTTGCGGAAAAAATTATCGAAAGCATTGAAAAAAATAACTCCGGCAAAAACGAAACAGAAAAACAATTCGATATAACCGGTTTGTTGCGAAAATCACTTGCCGGAACAATTGAAGCAAAAGATGCCGGATTGGAATCGCTTGTTTCTACAATTCTTGCACGGGAACTGGCAAAACAAGGAAAAGAGGATGAATCAAAAATCTTCTTTGAAAAAGCACGCAAAAAAGCACGGGAAATTGAAGAGATTGAGGAACAAAATCTTGTTGCTCTTATGATTCGGAGTTTGATTCTTGTCAACCGTCAACCCGAAGCACTGGCATTAGTGGAAACAATTACGGATGAGGAAAGTAAAATGTTGTTATTGGGGCAAGCCGCAATCTCGTTGGCTCAAGAAAGTAAATTTACCGATGCAATCAATCTTGTTAAAATTATTAAACAGAACGAAATAAAGAACAACACTATTATTAAAATTATTCATGATACCGCAAAAACAATTACTGTTGAACAAATTCTTGAGCTTGCCAAACAAACAACTTCCTCCGAATTTCATGAACTGTTATTACAAAACACATTGAACTTTTTGTTGGAAAATAAACGTAATGATCTTGCGGGCGAACTTATCAAGCATTTAGAAAATGTTGCGGAAAATCAACCCCTATTGCAATATTATCGTTTGAAATTATTAATTGATGCTCAAAAATTTGCGGAAGCCGCTCAATTTATTGAAACGCTGGATGCCGAATCAAAACCATCGGCGCAATATCTGTTTACGGAAGTGATTCAACAACAAGGCGAAATAACGGAAGAATTGCTAAACTTAATTTCGGCAACTTATTCCGAAGAGGAAAAAAAGAAAATCGTGTCGCTTCAACAGGACGTTGAAAATGTACAAAAAAATAGTAATCAGGAAGAACAATTGGTAAATTTGATTCAACTATTTCAGTCGCAAGTTCAACAAGAAGTTTTTGATCCTCGCGGGTTATTGAAGATACTTAGAAAAATACTCGAACTAACAGAAAAATTGGACGACCCGTGTAAAATTGTACAAAATCGATTAGGTATTGCGGATATTCAAATACAATTGCATGACAAATCCGGTGTTAAAGAAAATCTTAACCGTCTCCAACAATTTCTGGACGGAATTAAGGACGTGAGAATATTCAAGGAATTATTTCCAAACGAATCCGCTCAACCTGCTCCGATTGTTTCGGAAACAACAACTCCGCTGCAGCCAATATTGAAATTAAATTCACCTGCCGATGATGCGGCGGGTAATAATAATTTGTTTCAGGTTTACGTTTCAATCACATTTTTTTGGTGCCGTATTGATGAAGACGATGCCGCGAAAAAATCTTTTCAGAAAGCTCAACAACTTGCCGATACGGAACTCAATACAGTACGAAAAATTGAGAAGATGCTTACTCTTGCCAATCTGTTTGTGCAAATACAATCCGATAACCCCTAAAACAAAAATTTTACTAAAATATTACGATTTTTCTAATCGTTTTGAACTTTGACGGAACGGAATAATTGCCGGCGGATCATGGTGAACGAAAATAACGGAAATCAACTTATTATCGGAACAGATGAAGCCGGTTACGGTCCGAATCTTGGACCGTTGGTAATTTCGGCAACTGTTTGGGAATCGCCGACCGATAATTTGTTACCGCTTCTTGCACAACTCAAGGCTCATAAAATTCATATCGGCGATTCCAAAAAATTATATCACGGCGGCGGTTCACTGACGGCATTGGAATACGGAATTTTGATTCCGTTGCGTTATTTAGGCAAATCACTTTCTCCTCTGAATGCTGATGAAACGGTTTTGACGGAACAAACATCGGTATTCACGAAAATTTTGTCCGAAAATAAAATCCGGCTTTGTGATATTTGCAGCAGAGTTATTGAACCGGAAGAATTTAACCGTGAACTTGACCGTTTCGATTCCAAAGGTACATTGCTTTCCAATGCAACATTAACTCTAATTGCTGAAATTCTCAATGCCCGTCATACAACATTACCCGTGTTGATTTTTTGTGACAAACATGGAGGGCGAAATCATTATCTTGATTTACTTGTAAAATATTTTCCTGATTCATGGGTTCAAGTGATTCAGGAAAGTCAGGCGGGCAGTGTTTATCGGTTGACGTACGAAAAACAGTTGTTGGAATTTCGTTTTCTTGCCAAAGGCGAATCGCATGTTCCTGTGGCTCTGGCTTCAATGAATTCAAAATATCTTCGTGAACGGGCAATGATTCGGTTTAATGAGTTTTGGCGGGAAAAAATTCCCGACTTAAAACCAACCGCCGGTTATCCCGAAGATGCACAACGTTTCAAAAAAGACATTGCCGCCGTTCAGAAGGAACTCGGAATCAAAAATGAAACTCTTTGGCGAAAACGATAAAATCCGATTGTTCGTAAGTAATTGTCTATTTAAATTTCAAATTTGTATGTACAAAAATGAAAAATGTAAAATTTGCCCTGTAAAATTTACCCTGTTTACATTTGTGTAGATTACTTATTTTTTTCGTAATATTTCAGTGGAATAATTTTTTTTGTTGTAATATATCAGTGGAATTATTGTTTAAGTTTAAAAAGGTCTTCGCCCTGAAAGGGCAACATA
>JAITIZ010000494.1 GCA_031279215.1 Planctomycetaceae bacterium | reverse complement strand
TATTTTTTGCCGAGTTCTTGGATTGTTGCCCAGACTTTTTCGAAGGTAAGACCCTTTTCATAATCAATAGGGTTTTCGGACATAATTGTGTTATTGGGGTTAAGGGTTAAAGATTTTTAAGAGTTATGGGGATTAATTATAATTGATTTATTTTTGTGCACTGTCTAATAGGATTATTGAATCAAGCGGAGTGAGAATACAATTCGGAGGGGGCGCGCTTATTATGAGTGGGCTGACAATTATATTCAAATACCGGGAATCAACCAATTTGAAAGTGAAGAAGCACATATCGCAACAATGTTTCACGAACTTGCGCATTGGGCGGATTACAACATTATTGGTACAAAATTTATCACAAATAATAAAGAATCTGTTGAAAATGCCTGCACCGAATGAATTAGTCGCCGAACTTTCCGCATATTTTTTTTGTAGAGCAACGAACACCCTACGTACACATTTTTATGTTGTGTTGCTATTACAACGGAGCAGGAATATTTACCATTTTAGTACACCGCCGGTGTCTGCGCTGGTTGCAAGCATTTTGTATTTTGCGAGATAACCTGTTTTGATAGCCGGTTCGTGCAATGGGATTGATCTTGATTTTAGTTCTTCGTCAGCGAGTTTGACGTTTAATGTTCGAGCCGGAATATCAATTTCAATAATATCGCCGTCTTGCAAAAAACCGATGGGACCTGCTGCTGCTGCTTCAGGGCTGACATGTCCAATACAGGCACCGGCGGTTCCTCCGCTAAAACGTCCATCGGTAATAAGCGCAACAGAATCATCTAATTTTACACCTTTAATTGCGGTTGTTGGACCGAGCATTTCCTGCATTCCGGGACCGCCTTTGGGACCTTCAAAACGGACAATCACGACATCACCGGCTTTTACTTTACCGGACGTAATACCCTCATAAGCCTCCGGTTCCGAATTGAAAATCACAGCAGGTCCTGTATGTTTCAGCATATTCGGTAACACCCCTGCCGTTTTGACCACGGAACCATTGGGTGCCAGATTTCCGTACAAAACCGCCAAACCGCCCGTTTGAGAATACGCCTTGCCGCATGGTCGGATACAATCGTAAGGATCAAACGATAATTTCAAATCAGAGACCTTCAATACCGTTTGTTTAACACTCATACCTTTATTAGTTCTTTTACCGCCGGATGTTACGGCGTACATTTTTTGTGCTTCGCCCAATACTTTTGGGGAACGGAGGTCATATTCGTCAATAACCTTACCAAATTTTTTACCGGAAACAGTTGGAACATTTTCGTTTAATAAACCGGAGCAACCGCGGCGGATTTCGCCAAGAATGGTGTAAATTCCGCCGGAATTGTGTACATCTTCAATATGATAATCACAACTTGGTGATACTTTACAGATATTGGGAGTTTTTTCGCTTAATTCATTGAACCGTTTCATTGAATAATTGAGTCCTGCTTCGTTGGCAATTGCCAGAAGATGCAACACGGTATTGGTACTTCCGCCCATTGCCAAATCGAGAATCATTGCATTATCGACGGACTGTTGTGTAATAATGTTGCGAGGCGGCAACATCTTTTTTTTACTGTCTTCTGATGATTGGCAAGCGGCAACGATGAGTTTTGCTGCTTTTTTATACATAATTTTCCGATATTGACTTGTTGCGAGAATTGTTCCGTTACCGGGCAGGGCGATTCCAATAGCTTCGCACAGGCAGTTCATACTGTTTGCCGTGTACATCCCGCTGCACGAACCGCAAGTCGGACAACTTCGACGTTCAACATCGAGGAGTTCTGATTCAGAGAGTTTACCGTTAATTTTTGCGGCGGCTTTGGAGAAAACAGAAATCAAATCTAGAGGTTTACTGTTTTCGGTTTGACCGGCTTCCATGGGACCGCCGCTTGCAAAAATTGTTGGAATATTACATCGAACAGCAGCCATTAACATTCCCGGTGTTATTTTGTCGCAATTGGGAATACAAATCATTCCATCAAATTGATGAGCTTGAATCATTGTTTCGATGGAATCGGCGATAATTTCCCGTGATGCCAACGAATATTTCATACCGTCGTGTCCCATGGCAATTCCGTCACAAATACCAATTGTGTTGAAAATAAACGGAACTCCGCCTGCTTCACTAATACATCTCTTAATATATTGAGCAACATCATTCAGATGAACATGACCCGGTATAATATCAACATGGGAACTGACAATAGCAATAAATGGTTTACTAAAATCTTTTTCATCAATTCCGCAGGCTCGTAATAAACTTCGATGTGGTGCTCGTGCATCGCCTTTCTTTACGGTATCAGAACGCATTGTTTTCTCCAATTTCGGTTGGGGGTGAAAAATGCTAATTGTACCGCAAAGATTCGTGTTGTAAAGTAGTTGATAGTGGAGAGTACCGCAAGCGGATTACGCCCCAAACGGCAATAATTCCGCATGCGAACTATCCACTATCAACTATCAACTATCCACTATCAACTCTCAACTATCAATTACTATCTCGCCCTTGCAGGGCTTTGGGAAAATGGGGGAATTTCTGATCCGGCGGTTGCGCTTCGCTTGACTGCCGGTTATGCATTTCACACCCCTAGCGGGGCTAAGAGCGAAAAGCAAAAATTTCACTGATATATTACACAAAAAATTATTTTCAAAAAATTTTTAAACACGAAATACACGAAAGTTATCTAAAAAAACTTTCGTGTAATTTCGTGTGTTTCGTGTTAAAAAAAATTAAAACAAAAATGCCCAAAATAGACAGTTACGAAAAAATTCCACTGATATATTACGAACATTTTTTACCTTGATAACGGCTCTTGCGGTTAATCAAAAATTTCACTAAAATATTACAGAATTTTTTTGATCAACGGAGATCAGGAAGAAAACAATTCTCAATTTTTATTGTTTCAGGAGAAATTACAATGGCAACCATTAAAATTGGTTTGGTCGGTTGTGGCGGTCGTGGTCGCGGAGCAGCACAAAATGCTTTACAAAATAACGTAACAAAAGATGTTAAGCTTGTTGCAGTAGCCGATGCATTTCAGGATAGCGTCGATGGAACTGTTAAACTTTTTTCGAATCAATATCCCAATCAAACGGATATTCCCAAAGAACATCAATTTGTCGGACTTGATTGTTGTGAAAAATTATTGAAAACAGATGTTGATGTGGTATTGCTTTGCGAACCGCCGGGGTTTCGTCCACGTGATTTTGTTACGGCGGTTGATTCCGGTAAACATATTTTTGCAGAAAAACCTGTTGCGGTTGATTCTCCCGGAGTTCGCCGTTTTCTCGCCGCCAACACCAAAGCAAAAAATAATAAACAAATCGTTCTTGTTGGGCATCATCTTCGTTTTGAAAAAAAACATTACGAGCCCATTCAAATGATTCATGAAGGAGCTATTGGTGATTTACTTCGTATCCGAATCTTTTTTAACACCGGTTATCTCTGGACACGACCGCGCCGCGAAAATCAAACCGAAATGGAACACCAAATTCGTAACTGGTATTATTTCAACTGGCTTAGTGGTGATCATATTGTGGAACAACATGTTCACGATATTGACGTGATGAATTGGTTTATGAAAGATCAACACCCAATCGAAGCAAACGGTATGGGAGGACGGCAAGTTCGTATCGGTCCTCAATTCGGAGAAATTTTCGATCATCACAGTGTTGAATATGTTTTCGAAGAACGGGGCGTGCGCGGTTACAGTAATTGCCGTCAGATCAACGGATGTTGGGCATCCTTCACTGAACATGCTTATGGGACAAAAGGTTACGTCAATATGGATGGACACGGAATTGTTGTTATGAAAAGAGACGGGAAAGAACCAATCACCTGGGAACGTGAAACAGATGGTCACCAAACCGAAATGAATGTCTTATTTGACGCCATTAAAAACGGTAAAGAATTTAATAACGGAGACATCGGCGCAACCGCAACAATGACCGCAATATTAGGACGTATGGCAACTTATAGCGGTAAAGTTGTTAAATGGGACGATGCCTTCAAATCAGAACTTGATTTGTTTCCGAAAACGCTTGCATGGGACGCAGACCCAGGTCCCAAACCAAACGAACAAGGAATCTATCCCTGCGCCAAAGCCGGTGTAACACAAGCATGGTAATTCACAAAAAAATTCACAGAGATACTTCACACGGTAAAAAATGTCCTAGGGAAAATAAAAAAATTGTAATCTATCAGTGGAATTTTTGTTTTCGAGTCAAAAAATTGTGTACCAATTCGCCCCGTAGGGGAATCGTCAAGAAGTTTGTTTTAACTATTAACCAGAGTGAGGTTATCGTGTATTAGCTTGTTTGTCACGTAGCTCTGCGGTGCTCTTAGAAGTAATTCTTATGGGTGGGATCCATTTGGAGCAAACGCGCCAGCCGTAACTGTAACAGTGAATCCAGTGCAAGTCTCGTTAGGTCCATTGATTGTGACTAACCTTTCCCGCCAGGCGAAGTCTAGTCCTTAAACAAGCGAGGAAATGTTTCAAATATTCATTTCATGCTTGAATTTCAAGGATTTACGCAATTTTGGGTTTTCATCTGGATTTACTTTTCGTTCATTTATTGACAAACG
>JAITIZ010000489.1 GCA_031279215.1 Planctomycetaceae bacterium | reverse complement strand
CCAAAATACAAAAAAAATGAAACACAAAAAGAATCAATACGTTTTTCAGAGTACGATATGCTCGCTCTTGAAGCGTATTTTTTAGAGGAGGAAGAATGACAACATTATCTCCAATCAATGCCGAAAAAATCAAAGAAAATGAATGGAAACAAGGAGATATTTTTCCGCAAGAAGCAATAAAACAAATTGCTGAAAAACATTTTCCTGATGTTGAATTGGACGGTTTGCGAATTATTGTTGTTTCACACAGTTGCGATATTCGTTATTATAAAGCAGACGAGGAACTGTGGATTGAAATTTTGTTGGCAAGGTCAATTCAAAATCGAGATAATGCCTCTATTCAAGGAAGACGACAAAGATACTATCATCTTGAAATAGAAAACAAAACATCTGGGATAAAAAGTTGGTTTGAAGCGAATATTGATGATCGGTATAGAATCTATCGTAATTTTTGTGCGGATTATAAACCTAGTTCTCAATGGGTTATTAACAATGACGAGAAACGTTCTATCGCAAGGTGGATAGCGTATCGTTACACTCGTATAGCTCTGCCGGACGCATTTAATGAACGAATTCGTCCTAAAAAAAATGAATTGAAAAAATTGTTAAAGAAAGATGTTTCACAATTTATCAGCGGATTATACATTTGCCTATCTAACCAAGAACTACAAAAAAATCAAACGTATGAAATCGAAATTATCGGTGCTATAACCAAACAACATTATAGTAATCCAGACAATCGAGAAGTTGCAGGAAATCATATTTTGGAATTTGAAAAAATTGTGAGTAATTGTGACGGAATAAATGTAACAAGTAAGTGTTTAAGTGAAGAAAATATTTCGCTTGATGATATAAAACGATTTACTCGATTTACCGATTACGATTATTTGTCATACGATACTGAAGCAGATGTAAGTATTATTTTATAGGAACATCTCGAATAATGAGTTTTTTAGTAACAACAGAGAACACAGAGAAGGAGATATAATTTTTGTAATATATCAGTGGAATTTTTATTTGAGTTTAAAGATCATGGCGGGGCAAGCCCCGCCGTTAACGACGGGGTTTACCCCGTGAGAGTAATCACATAATAAAGATTCCACTGATATATTACCAACAACATTGTTTTTACTCCCTGATAATATTGCCCGATAAGTATTCCGTTTATCCTGATGTTATGGATAATGATTAATTTTTAACTCTCTATTTACAATTTCCAATTACGATGAGATGTTTAGTAGTAACACCTGAAAAGACTGTTTTGGACATGAATTCGACTTTTATCGTTTTGCCGTTGATTGACGGTGAATATGGGGTATTGCCGGGACATACGCCGTTGGTTGCCAGACTTGGTGCTGGTGAGTTGCGTATTACCGGAACAGATAATCAGTTGACGAGTTATTATGTTGAAGGCGGTTTTGTTGAAATTCTCGACAATACTGTTGCGCTGCTTTCCCTGCATGCAATACCGTCGAAAGACCTCAATATTGCCAGAGCCGAAGAACAATTAACAGCTGCTCTTGCCCGTCCGTCCAATACACCGGAATTGGCAAAAATTCGTGAAGAAAAACTGTACAGCCGCCGCGCACGTTTACGTGTTGCCCGAAAAATAGACGGACAACATTAGCGTAGGAAAAATATCATTAGGTTGATCACAAAATAAAAATTCCTCGTAATATATCAGTGGAATTTTTGTTTTTTGCTCTTAACCTCGCTAGGGGGGTGAGAGTAGTTGAGAGTTGATAGTGGAGAGTGGAGAGTGTCGCATGCGGAATGATGACCGTTTGGGTAGTAATCCGCTTGCGACACTATCCACTATCCACTATCAACTCTCAACTACTCTCCCCCCTAGCGGGGTTAAGATCAAAAAACAAAAATTCCACTGATAGATTACGAAATTTTTAGAAGGTTCTCAATAGACAGTTACAATTAAATTTTGCAGTTGCTTGAAAATTTTGAGTAATGTGGTATTCTTTCTTTTGTTGGGAATTTGTAAAATTTCAGTTGGGATTTTTTTGATAAGTTATGCAGTCGGGACAACTTATTTTGGGCGAATTTTTGTTACAGCGTCTTGTGTCGAATCATCAAATCGGCGAGGTGTGGCGTGCGCTGGAGATAAAAGTCGGGCGTCTTGTTTTGCTTCATTTTATTCCCGAACCGTTTAGAACATACAATGCGGCAATGAAACGCTTACAACGTCATTTTATTGCGGTACGGCAATGGAAACATCCTCATATTGTTCCGGCGGATCGTTTGGTAGAACAATCCGAAGATGGAGCGTTTTTTGTTTCACGGTTTGTCGAAGGTCCTTTGCTCGATGAATATGCGGCACAATGGATTCATGCTGAAGGGCGATTTCCGTTTCATTTGATTTTTGATATTTTGCGGCCGGTTGCGGCTGCTTTGGATGAAGCCAAGACACAAAATCTGTTACATCGCAGTCTTTCACACCGAATGATAGTTGTTAGTCCGACTGAGGGGATTCGGATTCAGGGTTTTGATTTACCGGGTATTATTTGGGAAGGTCTGAATATTCCTGACGATTTCGAAACAATCCGTTATCTTGCCCCCGAACAAATTCTTAATCGAAAAGCCGGTGTTTTATCGGATCAATATGCATTGGCAATGATTGTAGCGGAATTACTTGCCAATAAAGTTTTGTTTACTGCGGACAATGCCGAAGAATTGCGCACGAAAATCCTGACAACTCCGCCGCCGATGTTACTGAATTATCGGGAGGGAGTGAATGCGTCATTACAACGGGCACTTCATCGTGATCCTTTGGTTCGGTTTCCGTCTTGTATTCATTTTCTTGACGGATTATCGGGGTTATTTCCGGTTGATTTTCCGCCGCCTTACACTGTTCCGGTTCAGGATGCTCAATCGTCAATCGTCCAATTAGAATTACTTGATTCGATTTATACTTTGTCGGTCTCCCAAACCGCAAATAATGCAACACAAAATCAGACATCATCAACAACAACAACAACAACAACAACAACATCAAACGTTTCGCCGACAAGTCCGGTATTGGAAAATCAAAAATCTGTAAGAGAGATGATTTCGGAAAAACTTGTTCCGTTCAAAAAAGTTATGGCGGCGGCTCAATCTGCCAATGCAGAAAAAATCGTATTAAAAATCAGAAAAGAGTGCCGAATTCGTTTTTTGTTCTATTTATGGATTTTTTTGTTGTTTATTAGTCTTCTGATTGGGTTCTATTTTTTCTGTAACAATCTTATTTCATTTATGTGAGTTGTTACAAACAGATTGTTTACGTAGGGCGGTTACTGAATAATTACAAAGTAACCGCTGTTACGACTCACAAACAAAAAAACACGTAACTAAAAACATCAATCGAATGACTGCATGAAGTTATGTCAATCTGCGGGCTAATTCTTTCACGCCATAGCGTTCAAGATTTCATCATCAACAGGGTTAAAATCGCAATCAGCCCAAAATGCGTCAAGGATATTAGCAGCAGATTGGGTTGTTTTTTTCAGGTTATAAATATTGGAAAAAGTTGCACGATAAGTTGTACCGTCCTGATAAGTGGCAACAAGCATATAATCATTGTTTGCCAAAGGACTTGCGTCTGTCCAATAACCATTGACGTTTGGGGTATT
>JAITIZ010000460.1 GCA_031279215.1 Planctomycetaceae bacterium | reverse complement strand
TTTATACGAATTTTTTAGTTGAAGGTTTAAAAGGTCATGCCGATCTCAATCAGGATTCTGTTATTTCGTTTCGGGAACTTGGACTTTACGCCTCACATAAAACAGAACAATATGTCCGTGAACATCTTAAAAGTGTACAAAATCCCCAACTTTTCGGACACGGTGATGTTCCGCTTATTAAAACAATACATTCAAATATTTTTACTCAATTATTCCACAATCATTTTTTAACAAAAATCCCGTAACTCATTTTAAGCAAAATAGAATAACGTCATTTTCGGACACCTACTTTCGGCAGCCGTTTGATTGATGTTTAATATGTTACAATTTATGTTCGCGAAATACAATGTTCCATACTTATTGTTGAAACGTTAAAATAAGGGCTGCCGGAAGTATATTACAAGCAAACAATGTTTATCGTCTTATTTCAAATTGAATGGTTCGGTTTGTGGACGAAAACATAAATCCCCTTTTTTAAGGAGAAAAAGATGAAGAGTTTGAATTTGGTTTTTAGCGGTATTTTGTTTACCGCGCTGTTTATTTCTGTTTCTGTTTGGGGACAGGAAAAAGTGTCACACTTAACTTTGCCGGTATTTACTCACATTGCTTTTGTGAGTGTTATTGCCGATGAGCCGGAAGATAAGCCATCTGCCGCCGCAAACGACACTGCAACCAACGATCAGGAAGAAGAAGACGAAGAAAGTGTTACAAAAGCACTTAGCCTGGATGAGATGGAAGATTTAGAAGAGATTGTTGCGCAGGATGAGGAGTTTTTTCCTAATCTCTTCAAAGGAACCATAACGGACTACACCAAACGGTTGGAGCAATCTGGAAATAAGGAAACTTTGTTACATTTGGAAGAGAACTTAAAACCTTGGTACGAATCAACAAAAATCGCACAGGAAAATATAACTGTCGAAGAACTTGATTTGCTCCTAGCGCAAGTTGTCCAAAGCCGAAAGGCCGTCGAAGAATCCGAAAAAAATAACCCCAACCCTAATGTAGAGTTGGTTTCTTTGGGTACATGGGAAGATATCGCGAACGATTTTAAGAAGAATACCCAAGCACAAATTGATAAGAGTAAAAAGAAAATTCAGAAACAGGCAACAGAAAGTGCTAAGAATGTTGGAAAGGCTACTACAAAGAGGGTAAATGATGAAATCAAAAAACTCGAGAAAAAAACAACAAGCGGAACTAAAAAAACAGAGAAAAAGGTGGTTAAGAAAATCGAAACTACCGGAAAATCTTTGAACAATCTCTCCAAAAAACCGTCAAAGAAATCCGGTACAACGAGTTCTAAGTCAGGCACTAAGTCAAGTACTAAGTCTTCCAAAACCTCCTCCGGTAGTAAGTCGGATAGTTCGACAAAAAACAGTAAATCCAATTCGTCCACAAAATCCAAATCGAAATCTAATTAGTTTGGGTTTAACGAGTTGTATTGATGTGTAACTATTCACAAATATTTTTTTGGGAAATACGAAACAACAAAAATGACAAAACAAACATTGTTATTACAACCTTTTCATTTGTTTTTCCTTTTCGTTTGTTTCGTATTCTCAAAAAAATAAAATAAATCATTATAGATGAGAATGAATTTATCAAACGGTAATTATTTTATAAAAATTATTGTGTTATTTTAATATCAGATTTTGTTTTCTTTACTACTATGTCCGGTAAATTTGAAACATTAGAGAAAATCGGCAAAACACCTTTTGGTTTCCGTTATCGCGGTTACGATGTGGAACTGCATACCGAAGTCGCTATTCTGGAACTTGCCGATCAATACCGCAACAACAAAGATTATTCAGTTGACATCTGGAATACAGTGTCGAAAATAAGTAATTTGAAACACGATTATCTTGTTCAGGTACTTGGTGTTGATAAACCGCAAGGTTGGATTATTACGGAAATGCGGGGAATCAGTCTTGCGGATACCGTTGAAAAACAGGCGTTACCGCAAAATGTTGTCCGAACAATGATGCGTGATGTTCTGGATGTTATCAGTTTTTTTGAAAAGCGCGGTATGGTTCATGGTGATATTCGTCCTGAAATGCTTTTATTACCGTACATCTCCGAAAATAAAACACTCGAACAACTTCGCGCGAAACTTGGTTTTTCACTTGGTGTTTTTCTTTGCGGCGAAGTCCTTCAGGTGGGCAGGGATTTCAAATATGTTGCGCCGGAAATGATTGCACCGCAATTCGGTAAAATCGGTACACCGACTGATTTGTACGCACTTGCGTTTACGGCATTGGAATTACTTGTTGGTCCCAAGTTTGATTCTTTCTTTTGGCAGGAAACATTAGGTTCGCAGGCGACGGCGTGGTCAATGATTCACACGAGTGATGAATTTCGGATGCCGCCGTTACGTGAAATGGTTCCCGATTTAGCGGATGATTTATTCAATGTGCTGACCGCAACTCTTAAACGTAACGTCGAAGACCGACCGCAAACAGCCGCTGAAGTTCTTGCAATGCTTGAAAACACAAAAGCAGAAGCGATTCCTGTTGCCGTGATAAAAAATGTTGTGCCGGAAATAGAATTTATACCTCCAAAACCACAGACACGGCAAAATATAAAAAGAGAATCAACACAATACATACCCCCCAAACAAACACCAAAACAAACATCGAAACAAACATCAAAATCAGTACCAACTTCAATAAAACAAAATTTAAGAATAAAAGAATGGAAAGAATGGTTCGAATGGTTTCAGGAAAAAACAAAGGAACCAATTTATTACTGGACACTTGTTTCTATTACGATTATTGTTTTGGGTGTAACGATAGGGTTGACTTCGAAAGCATTATTCCCAAAAGAAAAATCTAGTACCAAAATAGACAAACCTAAAATAATAAAATCTAAAAGCGATAGCGATACAAAATCCAAAACACCACCGACTCCGCCGCCAAAACCGACTCCGCCGCCGAAACCAACTCCGCCGCCAGAACCAACTCCGCCGCCAGTCCTGACTCCGTTACCGGAACCGGTTCCGACACCGGAACCGGAATTACCGTTTCGTACTGCGGACATTCTTGCAAAATTCATTTATATTCCGTACAAAAATATTGGTACAATTGGTGCGGGAAGTGTTCCTCAGACATGGGATGAACTCGAAAAGGTTCAAGAGGAATTTTACCTTTCCGGTAACGAAAAAATCGAAGATACCGATTTAATGTCGTTGCAAGGACTAAAACAACTTGTTTCGCTTCATCTTGGAATCTCGTTAAAACTGACCAATAAAGGTCTGGAATATCTCAAAGATCAAACCCAACTTCGGGAATTAGAATTAAATTCCGGTAATTTGACCGATGACGGATTGAAGTCCTTGAGCGGCTTGTCTTTGTTACAAAATCTTACCATAAACGGCGGAAAACAAATTGGGGATGAGGGAATAAAACATCTTGCCGGTTTAACAAATTTGACCTTCTTGAATTTGCCTGATAGTAAAATTACCGACCAATCACTAAAAATACTCGGTCAGATAAATTCGTTTCAGAAATTATTTCTCTGGAAATCAGAAGCATTAACCGATCAAGGTTTGACCTACCTTGAATCGTTACAAAACCTTGAAATACTCAATGTCAAAGATTGTCCCAAACTAACAAAAGAAGCAGTTGAAAAACTGAACGAAAAATTACCGAAATGCAAAATTATTTTCTAAAACGATAATAACAAAAATGGAAATGATCGATTAAACATAATATATCAGTGGAATTTTTGTGTGAACCACCGAAAAAACAATAATTCAAAGGTAGCGTCGGCGATAGCCGGCTTGACCCTGTGGACGGACAGAAATGGGAAAACCGGATCAAACGCTGCGACCTTAGGTTTTATCTGTTAACGAAAATTCCACTGATATATTTACGAAAAACAAATATTCCGCTGATATATTACGATTAAACAATCAATGGATACAAAGGAACTTTACACACAATCAATACGGTATTTTCTGGCACCGGTTTTACCCTTGCTGGACGATTCGGATATTTCCGAAGTACAGATTAACGGTACGGAAAATATTTATTACGAAAAAGACGGACGGTTACATCGTTCCGAGTGTCGTTTTCCGTCAGAACATTTATTGCGTTCAGCAGCAGCGAATATTGCGGAATATAGTAATCGCCGTATTGGAGGCAAGAATCACAGTGTTGATGCTCGTTTACCGGATGGTTCGCGGGTTCACATTATTGTTCCGCCAAGTTCAAGAGTTGGAATTTGTATTTCGATCCGTAAATTTAAGAAATCAACATTTAATATCGAATCCTTAATTCAATGGGGAAGTCTTTCGTCGGCAGCGGCGGAGTTTCTTCATTTGGCAATTTTGTTGCATAAAAATATTATTGTTTCAGGAGGCACTGGTACCGGAAAAACAAGTCTTCTGAATGCCCTTTCGACATCTATTCCAGACCATGAACGTGTTATTGTGATTGAAGATAGTTCCGAATTACAGTTACAACAGCCGCATGTTGTTTATTTAGAAGCTCAACCGCCTCAACCGGATGGGAGTGGTCAGGTAACGATTCGCGACCTTTTTGTTGATTCTCTCCGTATGCGTCCGGACAGAATTGTTATTGGTGAAGTTCGGCGCGGCGAGGCTCTTGATCTGATTCAATCAATGATTTCAGGGCATTCGGGTTCCATGACCACCGTTCACGCCAATACGCCGCATGATGCTGCTGTTCGTCTGGAAACATTGTCTTTGATGAGCGATGTTTCGTTACCGGTTTATGTTGCGCGGGCGCAAGTTGCTTCCGCTATTCATCTGGTCGTTCAGATTGAACGTTTCGCTGATGGTTCACGAAAAGTTACGCATATTACCGAAGGACTGGGTTTGGATGAAAAAAATAATTATCAGTTTCAAAATATATTCCATTTCGTTCATCAAGGCTGGGAAAGCGGAGGAAAAATCAAAGGAACCCTTTCCGCAACAGGTTCTCTGCCTTCTTTCACCTCCGAACCGTATTTTTTTGGATTTGGAGAAAAAATTGTTGAAACAAAAAATATTTTTCAAAAAGAAATTACACAACAAAAACTCATTTAAGAATTGATACAATGTACATTATATTTAGTACAATATTATTTGGTATTGCCGGTTTTTGCCTTGCGAAACCGTTGACGGCTTTGTGGGATGCTATTGCGTCTGCCTATATTAATGATTTGAAAATGACCTGTTTGGGATTGCAATTAGGAACCGAAGGCGAATTTCAATTTTGTCTCCGATGCTGGCTAGGGGCGTTGGTTTCGGTCATTATTGTCGTCGGTGTTGTGTGTAAGATGTGGATATTTATGATTCCCTGTTTGTATATCGTTTATATGTTTCCGCGAATAATTGTTGCAATTTTAATACGGAACAGAAAAATTTTGTTGCGCGATCAGTTGGTAACAGCACTTTCGGTTGTTACCAATTCTGTTCGAGCCGGAGTTTCCTTAGAAGAATCGATTCATTCGGTTGGTGAAGCCGACTTAAAACCGCTTGCCGTTGAATTTCAACGAATTTATCGTGAATATATGGGAAATAAGCCCTTCGTTCAGGCATTGGAAGATGCTAAGAAGCGTCTTAAATTACCGAGTTTTGCTATTTTTGTTGCAGCGTTAGCCACCAATAAAAAGCGCGGCGGAAAACTCACCGCCACGCTAGAACAATTACGTTACAGTTTATTGGAAAACCAGCGTCTTGAACGAAAAATGGAAGCGGACACTGCCGGAAATAAATCACAAATACATCTCCTTTCCATTGCTCCGCTGGGATTTCTCGGATTTTCCTATTTTGTTACACCAATAGGAACAGCATTATTATTTACAACAATTCCCGGTCAGGTTGTTTTGACGGTTGTTATACTTTTAGTTTATTTCGCCTATCGTTTAGGTGAAAAAATTACCAATATTGAATTTTGAGGAACTACAATGTTTTTTGCGATAACAATTTTATCAGAATATTTTTATGAATTTTTTAAGACCGGAATTTTAGCGGGCGGAACAGCGGCGTTTTTTTTCTCCATTATTTTTTTGGGGATTGCATTAGCCCGAATATTTTCGCAACCGAAAAAACGGTTGAAACAATACATTATGGAAGAAGATCGGCTTACGATTCTTCGCAGAGAAAGCGTAACATTTCGTATCGCCGAACCTTTTATCCGTGATTTAATTGCAGCCCCTTGGAATAAGAATCGGATAAAACTCAACACCGTTTCCGAACAACTGACCCTTTTACATACCTCCGTTCCTTGGAAGCCGGAAGAATTTGTTGCAGTAAAACAAGCCGAATCTATTTTATTGGGAATGATGATTGGAATGTTTTTTTGGAACAGTTCTAATCCGATTGCGGGCAGTATTGCCGGTTTTTGTTGCGGATGGGGTTATTATTTTTTTATGATGTCGGACTTAAAAGACCGTTACAAGACACGGTTACACGAATTGCGGACAAGGCTGCCGTTTGTTGTGGATTTGATGGCGATGACGCGAGGTGCCGGGGCTTCCTTTACGGAAAGTCTGGAATCGGCGGCACTGGAAAATAAAGGACATCCTATCAGTGATGAACTTAATCATGTGATTATGCAATTGAAACATGGAGTAACGCAACAAAAATCGCTTGAAGATTTAGCGGAACGGGTTCGCCTTGACGAATTTAATGAGGTTGTTTTTGCGATCAACAAGGCGGATGAATTAGGAACACCGATTGCGTTTGCTCTTTCCGAACTGGCGGGTCAAATGCGTTTGCGGCGGCAACAATTAGGCGAGAAAGCATCGGAGGAAGCCGAAGTAAAACTTACCGGACCGGTCATGTTGATCGTGGTGGCCTGTATGATTATTGCGGTAGCACCTTTTTTGTTACCTGTATTTTTGAAGGGCGGACCTGTTATGTTTTAAGTAACTCCTTTACCAATAATATTTTGTACAATTATGCCGGCTTGGATTCATATTACAAAAGGAACGGTACCGGAAAATTTATTCGATATTGTTTCTCCGTTTAGTAAAGTTGGAAGCGATTTGGACGGAAACATTTGTATTCCGTTGGAGACGATTCCGCCGTGTGTTTTTATCCTGGAATATAATGCGCCGCAACAAATTTATTACATTATTCCGCGAAGCGATCATATTTTGCGGTACGAAAATTCAGCAATCAATCGCGGAACGAAAATAGAATGGGTACCGGGAACGATTCTGGAAATTGCGGACGAATTGGAACTTGAATTGGAGGTCGATGATGATAATCCCGAACCGGTTGCCGCTCCGACAATTATAGAACGGCGATCTCAAGAAATAGAACAATTGGAAGCAGAGCAGCAATTTGATGAGACAAAAAATAACTTAAACGAAACGAAAGAAAATTCTGTAACATCAGAATTTTCAGTTTCTCCGGTTTATATTATTGTTTTCCTTGCGCTTTTATCTGCACTCATCGTGCCGTTCTTTTTGAACTCCTCGCACGGTACGCCGCCCGACAATCCGACGAGAGAAACCTATGAACTTGTAAAAAATACATTTTTGAACAAAATCAAAGAAAATCCAACAGAAGATGATTATCAATTATGGTTTCAATGGTTTAAGGATGCAATTATTGAAGAAAATCACCGCAATTACGAAAAAGCAAATGGGAATTATAAAAATATCCGAAACGGAATTTACGAATACTGGAAAAGAACCGGTCAGACAGAAAAGATTCAAAAGATTGTTTCGGCGCAGAATGACAAGGAATCCGACCTGGACCATGACGGCGAAGAGGTACTGGAAAACAACATGGATGATTGGGAAATAATCTGTGATTTTACCGTTAAAAAATTAAGATACCTTCGATGGCATCTTGAAGCAAAAAAATAAAATTTGTTACCAATTTAAGTTCACCCTATTTAATTAAGGAGACTATTGATGAGAAAATGTTTTTTGATACTGTTACTTTTTCTTGCAGCGGAAATTATTGCTGCGGAAAAAATAGTAACAGAAAACAACAATGCGGACGAGGTTACTGAATTTGATCTTTCGGGATCATTGATACCGCTTACTGTCGGCGGCCAAAGTACCTTTAATCTGCACAAAACATTACCTGAATCCTCTACTCCCTGGAGCGGATATTCATGGTCACTAAAACACGATGGATTACAGTTTCCATTGAATATTTATGACCGTTACGATATAGGTAAAACGGCTGCTCATTGGGAAAAGCAGCACCGGCTTATTCCTGAGTCGTATAATTCCGCATGGGCGGCGTCTGCTCTTCTGGAAAAAGAACCGGCAGGCAATTCCGCTGAAATCAAAGCATTTCGTAAAGGGCTTTTGGCGGGACTTTATGATTCCGATAAAATTAAGATTATTGCCGGTAAACCGCAGGATGATTTGAAAAAAATTCAATGTACGCCGAAGGAATTATGGCTGGCGTTACAAGAATATTTTGACCGTTACAAACATTCCATTATTATTTGTTTTGACGGTGTGAATGGAGATCGGAATATTCCGATTTTTGCTTATAACATTACCGGTATTCCCGAGTCGCCGGAGTCGAAAAAACTGTCGTGTATTCTGACACTTTCCGGTGTTGATACCACTTCATCCCGTAACGATCACGAATTAAAATTACGAAAAGACACCATTCAATTTGTGTGCAATATCAATGATGAAGGAATGATCAATGATGACGGTCAATGGAAAAAAGAGGGAAATACCGTAATTCCGTCTTATGCGTGGATTCCTCTTTCGACCGATGATGTTCCTATTCGTAACATGCAACTGGATAAAGTTAAAGCCAGAAACCTAATCAATCTGACTGATGACGAACTTGAGAAATATTTGACTCAAGCAACACAAGGTGAAACGAAAAATCCGGACAGTTCCGTGTTACACCAATTAGAGCAAACGCCTAAACAGGTACCGGCAAAAACAGAAATGCCAAAACCAGAAACGCCGACTGTGAAACCGATTTATTTAAGTATTGAGGAAATGTTGTATCTCATGTCGAATAAACATTCCGATTTCTTTTTCAATGCCTCCATTCAAGGCGGTGACGGTTCTATTCGGACAACCGGTGAAAAATTCAAGGTTTTTGTTGAAAGTGAGAAGCCCGGATTTTTGTACATTGTTGCCGTCAATAACCAAAGTGATATTTCAATGATTTATCCGGTTCGCGGCGAAAATAATTTTGTTGCGGGAAATAAAACCGTAACCGCCTTGCCGAAAGATGATCGTTTTTTCCAGTTTTCAGGAAACTTTCCTATTGGTGCTGTACGGTTAAAGGTTTTTCTAACAGGTGTTCCGATTCATATTTCCGGTGCGGATGATACGAAAATTCTTGACCGGCAACAATTATCCTATCAATCGCTTCAGGCAGAAGGAATTGATACGGACGACCTCTTTGGTGTCATGATTACCGAAGATAGCAAAGAGATGGTACCGATGTGTTGGTTGACAAGGCGGCTTCGTATGGCAAGACAACAGCGAAGAGCGGTCGCCAATAGTGTTAAGGAATTTCCCGAATCCGGTGAGGTAACTCCGCCGGAGATTGTAGAAGAAGAATTTGACGAATCGGATACGGAAAATGAATCGGAAGCCGATGTAGAAAATTCGGACGAAAATAAAAAACGACAGGATACTCCTGACCCGTCACCAAGTGATAAAGAGGCAACTCCTCCGAAGATTGCTGAAGAGGAACTCGGTGAATCTGATACAGAAAATGAGTCGGAGACTGATCCGAAAAATCCCGGCAAAAATGAAACACCATCGGATACTCCTGATCCGTTGCCAAGTGATAAAACCGAAACAATATCTGATAAAAAATCAGAAGACGAACCGGAAGTAACTAAAAAAACGGAACAGGAAAACCAATCGAAACAGGTTGATGAAGATCCTTTTAAAATAATCAACGAGAAAAATTCGGACGAAAATCAAAAACTGTCCGATATTCCTGAACCGTCACAAAATGATGAAACTAAAATAGTTTCCGACGAGAAACAAGACAAAAAATTGTCTGCGGCAAAAATTGAACCGAAACCAGATGTTGACGATCTTTCTGATCGAACAATTGTTGGACAACATGATAAAGTGCCGCCTGCTCCGTCAAAATCAATACTTGATGATAATCCTTTTACGGAAATAATCGGACAAAAAAAAGAATCCGCCCTAAAAAGACAGGATGTTTTTGATTCGCAACATCATAAAGTTGCGACAACTGTTCCTGTTAGGAAATCGGATAACCCGCCGACAACCGCTCCAACTCCGAAAAACAATTATTCCGATATGATCATGCGGAATCCTCGTACATTGTTCAAAGGGTTTGCCCAGGATGAGGTGTTGATTATTTTTTCCGATAAACCGATTCAATAATTTGTTGAAAAAATGATAGCAAACCGGATCATGACCGGTTGATTCGGTTTGTCTATTGGTTTTATCATCCTTGCTTTTTTTGAAATGCGGGTGTTAAAACAGAATAAAAACTCGACCGGTTTTATTAAACAATAATTTTAATTACTATTAACCTAACCATTTAAGAAATCATGACGAAAAATACAGTAACAACAAAACATTTAACACACATAATAACGACGATTCTTTTGTGTGTGATGATGACCATTGGTTTGCTATCCGTACAAATATCAGGTCAAGAACCGGAGTTTCGTAAAAAGGGGTTTATTCCCAAAGAAAACGGAACCAGTACGGCAATAAAACCGAAACATTCCAATTTTCAGGTTGGTTTGTCGGTTGACAAATCCGACCACCTTTACTATGAGGGAGAAACCATTGCTTTTACGTTGGAGTCAAGTGTTGATGGTTATTACTACCTTATCAATTTGCAGCCGAAAATGGACAATGGGGAACAAAATTTTATTGTTCTTGCTCCGACGCGGCATTTTCCCAGTAACGAAATCAAAGCCGGTAAACCGATTACGATTCCGTTACAAGATGAAGACCGTACTATTGAGGCGCAAGCTCCTTTCGGTAAAGACACGATTGTTTTAATCGTTTCAAAAAAACCTCTTAATCCGCAGGTGTTTGGTCTTGATCATTTTGAGCCGAAGTTATTAACGATTGAACAATTTAATCGCGGTTTTAGTGCGTTGGAAGTGTTGGAAGGGAGCGGTTTTTGGGATTCCGACCGAGTTGAAATAACAACGTTACCGAAAAACAGTACCCATAAACCGAAACAAGGTAAATTCGGATTATTTATTGCGGTTGGAAAATATCAAATCCCGAGTTTGAGTCTTTTACCGTCTGTACAAAATATTGAAATAGTTACAGAGACATTTCAACAACTTGGATATGATGGTAATGCTGTTATAACATTAGTCGATGAAAACGCAACACTTGCTAATATTAAAAAGGCGTTTGCGAAGTTATACGAATCGACTGATGCTGGTGATGAAGTTGTTATTTATTGGTTTGGACACGGAGACCGAATGGCGGCAACCGAAGCAACCGATTCGCCGGACGGTGAACGCGGTTATCTCATACCTTACGATTCTAAAGAACGAAGACCTGATTCAGGACTTTTTGTTCCAGAAACACTGATTAGCGATCTGGAATTTGGTAACATGATTAAGGAAATCAAGAACCGTAAAGTTCTGGTAATTATTGACGCTTGTTTTTCCGGCACATTTATTGATCCGGCCTCGCAAGAACAAAAGACCCCTGACGGTCAAGTTGCAACGGAAAATGCAGAGGAAAAACCGCTTTTTGATTTCAAAACGCGTCTTGACGCATTTAGAACAAAATCGATTAGTCAAAAAGATGCTGTAGCAATAACTGCTGCGGCGCGTGACGAAAAAGCGTGGGCGGTTAAAGACCGGTTTTCCATTGCAACAATGTTGTTATGTAAACACCTTATACGGTTGGAAGATTCCGCATCGGTTTATGATGTTTTTCAGGCAATGAAAGATGATGTACTAAAATTCATTGCAGAACAACAGGAAAAAAATCCTTCATTTACTATTCAGACACCATTGATTCAAGGAAATGCCGAACAATTTCTGTTGAAAAAAGTTAAAAAAATGTAGGAATTTTGTAATCGTTTATTATCATGATCAACACAAGATAGGCGGTGTTTCGCCGAAACGCCGCAATGTGTTGGTGTAACATTTTGGATGTTGTCCTGAATTAGATTCACGACAGAACCGGTATTACAATCGTGTTGGTGTGATGTTTTTTGGCAAAACATTGCTCACCTTATTACATAACGTTCATGTTTTTTTGAAACATGAAATAAAAATTAACCTTAAAACTAATAGGAATATTTTATGAAAACCAACTTATTAATTTTTGTAAGCATTAGTTTACTTTTGCTTGTGAGTAAAGCTGTTAGTGCGGAGTTTCGGACTTGGACAGCAAAAAGCGGTCATAAAATTACCGGCGAATTAATCGCAGTCAACGACGGAACGATACAAATAATTCTTGCCGATGGTAAAAAGGTTAAAGTCGCGATAGAACAACTCTCTGACGATGATCAAAACTTTATCAAATCTCAAAACAAAAAACAAAATACTAGTCCTTTTGAGATGATAGATAATCCCGCTTCTACTGAAAACAATAATTCCGTTCAATTTAATTGGAAAACACCGCTTGATGTTCTAAACGCCGAAGCCGAAAAAGATAATCTCGATGCTATACTGGAATTAGCCTTGAGATATATGGAAGGGCGTGATGGTTGTCAAGCCAACCGTTCAAAAGCAACAGAATTGTTTCAAAAAGGAGCTAAACATGCTGATAAAGATTTGCCTGCCGGTCAAACTTGTAAAGGTTGTTATTATTGGCAAGTTTATTGGCATGATACTGAAGTTATAAAAAACAAAACGGAGGCGTTCAGATTGTTACAAAAAACAGCAGATCAGGGATTTGCTGTTGCACAATTCGCTCTTGGTTTATGTTACCGTTATCTTAACAGTGACGAAGACACAGAAAAAGAAGCGACCAAAGAGGCATTCAAGTGGTTTCGTAAAGCGGCAGAACAGGGACATGTTGGAGCCCAACTCAATCTTGCCAGATGTTATTTGAACGGGTGGGGTATTGACGCAGATTATGCGAAAACATTTGAGTGGTTTCGTAAAGCGGCAGAACAGGGATATGCCCGAGCACAACTTGATGTTGGTTATTGTTTTAAAGAAGGTTGGGGTGTTGCCAAGAATGATGTTGAGTCAGTCAAGTGGTACCGCAAAGCCGCAGAACAAGGAAATAGTGAAGCCCAAGAAGAACTTGGTAATTGTTATGCAAAAGGTATTGGTGTTGATAAAGACGATGTGGAAGCGGTTAAATGGTTTCACAAAAATTATGAACAATCACAATCCGATTCTGTAGCAATTACCATTGGTGATTATTATGTAAACGGCGGTAACGGAATTGATAAAGATTATGAGGAAGCAATCAAATGGTACCGCCAAGCGGCAGACAAAGGAGATGTCGAAGCACAATACAAAATCGGCATTTGCTATTCCACTGGAGGTTTTGGCATTCGCAAGAATTATACGGAAGCAATCAAATGGTTTCGTAACACGACAGCCAAACAAGGTCTAATGCTTACGACTACTTATCCATACCGTATCGGTTCTCTCTATGAACTAGGAATTTGTTACGCAAACGGCAGAGGTGTTACTCCAGATATTACAGAATCTGTTAAGTGGTTTCGTAAGATGATAGAGTTGGAAAAAGAAAGATCACAATTTTCAGTTAAACGATTTGCTTATAAAAATGATAATAATGTTCACAAAGATTATCGTGAAGCCGCCCAAT
>JAITIZ010000417.1 GCA_031279215.1 Planctomycetaceae bacterium | reverse complement strand
GTATTAAAAACTAATTCTAAGAAAGAACGTCATTGTGACGTTTTTATAAATGTTTCAAAATGATTTTAAGAAAGGGAGATTACTATGAATCTCAAAAAATGTTTTTTGTTGTGTTGTGTTTCAGTTACATGTTTGGCAGTTCAGTTTGGGATAATAGTCAGCGGTGCTGTTGACCCGTGTCCGCAAACTACTACCCAATCAAGTACACCTTGTCCCTTTACAGGACAACTTATTGATAGTTGTTCTGCTGTCACTAGCTGTACAGGAGAATATGTCTCTTACTCGGCAGATGTAAAAAATACTGGTTACCAAGACAATAAACCTGCCGAAACCTATACGATTGCGGTAACGTATACACATCCCAACGGGTATCAGTGTGCCACATGGAAAAGATGCTATAGAGAGTTGAATTATCCCTACGCTTGTAAACAAATTGATGGTATTACGACTAAAGAAGGAAAATTGTATACTGAGCGCAGCTGTGACGATTGATATCCTACAACAATCGTTTTGTTCGTTGCAGTTCTTATTGATATGGTTGCCTACTGTAGAAGTATGGGAATCGAAAAATTTGATTCCCATACTTCATTGTTTATTTTTTGTATCTTCAATAATCTACAATATATTAAAATCAATGAAAAAGTTTTTTTATTTTATTGTTTTCTTTTTGGGAATTACATTTAGTTGTTTTCTTTGTTACTCGAAGGAATATACGGCAGCAGATATTGAACGGATTGAACGTCGTGTCATTGAGTATAGAGAACAAATTAAGAATTGGCATGTTCGTTTATCGCTGACAGACGAATTTATTGATTCTGAATCAGGTGCTAAATTGGATCCTGTGCCGGACATGAAATTTGCGGGTAATCTGGAATGTTACAAGGACGGAGAACTACTACATGAGGAACGAGGTTATTTTGTAAACGATACCAATGAAACATATCTTTTAAAAACGATATTCAATAAAAAATGGCGTTATATGTTTGGAAATGATAAAATACGGCGAGAAGGATCTGATGTGGATATACCGATTTTAAACATGATGGCTTATTCTAAGGCTGTTGGCGGTCCCTACACAACACCGTACGATATACGGGCATTAGGAATTACTCCAGGCGTCGATATACGTTTCAATTCAGATACATTAACCGCCTATATTGGAAACCCGCAACGAAGTAATCTTATGATGTCCGATGACATGATTGGCGACAAAAAGTGTTATAAAATATCTTTTTCGCTTTTGAAACACCCAGAAGAAAATGTAATGTCTATTTGGATTTGTCCTGAATTGGGATATAATCCGTTAAAATTTGAAATTGAGTTTCCTGATTTGAAAACGATCAATTATTATAAAGGTAGGCAAAATGGAATTTTTGATATTGAAGTCAGTAACAATAACAATAAAAAGATTTGGTTTCCGAAAAAGATTAGTTGTAGGGCAATGCATGGAGAGAATCTGGACAAACTAATTTCTTCAGCGACTTTGGCGATAGAAGTTGTTTCTTTTAATAAACCGCTTGATCCGAAGTTATTTGATGATCGCGGTTTGGATTTGCCCGTTGGAACATTGGTTTTAATAGATCCAGAACCCGCTCCTGATACTTACACATGGGACGGTGAAAAAATTGTAGGTCTCAGTGGTGCAACTTTAGAGCCGATTGTTATCCCTCCTCGTAATAATGCGTTTCGTTATTTCCTGATAGCGGCAGGTCTTGCTCTGATTTCCGTTGCTTGTCTGTTCAAGTATTTTGAATTGAGAAAAAAATGATTTTTTTTGAAAAAATTCAGAAAGACACTTTGTTTATTGGTTCGACTTTGCTAAAATATAAACTAATCTTTGAATAAAGATTTTTGAATGGAAGTTTTCTTATGCGGAATAATCGTTTTTTTCTTTTAGTTTTTGCCCTTATTGCCGGATTGAGTTCCTTTGCGATGACGTTTTATGCGGCACGGGAAAATCATAAAAGTCCTACTCCGCAACCTCCAGACGGATTGGTTGCTCTTAATGCCCCGCTTGATCTTGGAGATATTCCGCAAGATATTCTTGATGGAACCTTTGAATTGATTAATAAATCGAAAAAACCAGTAAGAATGGTCCAAATAGTGCAATCTTGCCGTTGTACTCAAATTGAAGCTCCAAATAAAGAAATCGAACCTAATGAAACGGTAAAAATTGCTTTTAAGTGGGATTCTTCTGGAGTTCGTGGGGTAAAAGGAAGTCGTTTTACGGTTTTCTATTCAGAAGAAGGAAGGGTGGGACTTCGTTCCCTTACGCTTTTTGTTAAAGGAAATATTATTCCGCTTTTCGATCTCGTACCGACAAAATTAGAATTCACTGTTGGAAAAGCAGAAACGAAAAACATTAAACTCGTACCGTATCAAACTAGTTCTGATATTACTATTGAAGAAGTGTCCAATGTTTTACCTGCATTTCATGCGGAAAAAATATCAGATCGGGAAATTTCTGTCACTTTTCTGCCGGAAGAATGGGTTGATGATTCAGAAAAAGTACCTTATATTGTATTAAAAACTAATTCTAAGAAAGAACGTCATTGTGACGTTTTTATAAATGTTTCAAAATGATTTTAAGAAAGGGAGATTACTATGAATCTCAAAAAATGTTTTTTGTTGTGTTGTGT
>JAITIZ010000320.1 GCA_031279215.1 Planctomycetaceae bacterium | reverse complement strand
GCTGGGTTAAGATCAAAAACAAAAATTCCACAGAATCAATGATACCCAATAATAAACAAATAGAATTGTTATAGATATAGATACATTAGTTTTGTTTATTCCGTCAAAATCTGTTTATTCTGTCAAAAAATGAAAACCGAATTGTCAAGTGTGATAAGTATAAACAAGTGTAAGTATTCACATTAAGTCAGATACAAATGTAACTGTCTATTTTATTATATACTCATCACACATTAAAATTCGGTTTTATAAGAACAGAATTTTTGTGTCTTTTATTTAAAAATCCTGTCCATTCTGTCTATCCCGTCAAAATGTATCTGTTTATTTTAAATTACTCCAATTCGTAATATCTGTTTATTTTGAACACGAAATACACGAAACTTCACTAACAACACAAAAATTATACGAAAATGACAGCAAAAATTTTTTTCGTATGTTTCGTGTCATTTTGTGTGTTTCGTGTTAAAAAAAAAATTAAAACAAAAATGTCAAAAATAGACCGTTACATACAAATTATTTTTATGGATTGCCGGATTGCCTAACTTTGCGGCGGTGAACCGGAAAATTTAATCTGAATCGGTTTCCGGTTTGAACGCCGTAAATGTCGGCTGAAAATGCGGAAAATAAACCATAAAAATAACAAAAATACAAAAATAATCAGAGTATTGTTGCGAATAATCCTCATAACCGAAACCGGTTTGGTTTTTTCGGTTGGTGAAGGTAACCAACGTAAAGTTTTTGCCAAAAGAGTTGGTGTTGTCAATTCTTCGTTGCCGGAAGACAAAAAAAGACGGCGTTTATAGAAAAAACCTGTAACAGAAACTCGTTCATTTAATTCATCACCCGCCGGAATTGTTTCAGGAATCGTAAGCGAACAAACAGAAATCGGAATGTCCTTTTTGTCCTGAACAAGAATCCAAGATTCGTAAAAACCATTCGATTCTTTTTTTGATAATTTTTTTAACGATTTTTCATTATTCTCATTATTCTCATCTCTTTCCGTTTCTTCATTTTCCGGTAATTTTTCATCAAAAGGTTCAGGTTTGCGGTATTGCGGAACCCATTCACACCGGACAAGACGACCGGTAATTCGTACCAATCGCCCGCGATATTCCACCGGTTGACGGTTCAACTCGGTAAAACCAACCGTGTCATAAGAAGCTTTTTCGATTTCCGTTTCAGAATGTTCCCGAAGAATTTCAAAAAGATAATCCCACGCCGGTTTGTCTTCCGACCTCGCTAACGGCGTGTTATCAACAATCACTTCAAGCCGTTCCCGCTCAACAAACAAATTCTCTCCGCCAAGAACATTGTTAATAACGCTTGACAAAATAATAAAAGAAAAAATAGAAATCAAAATTGAATAAACTGTTTTTCTCAAAATAGTTACTATGAATCCGTTCTTTAAATAAACTGATATAAACCCCAACTTCTTTCAACCGGATCAAATCGGCAATTTTCACACGCAGAATCACAATCCGTTTAAAACAATTGAATCAATTATAACGACAAACCCCTCTAATTAAAACGATTATAACGATAAAATGATTAAAAAATTTTAATTACCAACTTGACGTGCTATTTTATTGCGGTTATCATACCACTGTCGAATCGATTTGTTAAACATTTCCGGCTTTTTCTACAATTCGGATTTTCCCGAAACTCAAAAAATTTATTTGACTTTTTTCGCCAAATAGAAGAAAATTGTTAAAGTCGGAAGGCAATTCGTGAACACCTCGTTTTACGATTACGTAAAAAATTAAATCATTATCCTGATTAATTCAGAGAAAGAGAGTCCCCCCATGATGAATAAGATTTTTCATTCGGCTTGGTGTCTTACAGTAATGTATCTCACTATGTTAATTTTGGTTTCAACAACAATAACGGTTTATGCGTCGGTTCCGTGTTGTAACGGTACCGTCTCCGGGAACAACCAAACTTATCGTTTGGAACATTCAACCGTTGTGGAACCCGTCAAAATAAATAGTTATAAAAAAGTTGTTGAAACTCACTATGTCGAGGAAGAAATAACAACTTATCAAACAGTCTGGGAAACACAACAACGTGAACGCCGTTACACGGTTGCCCGAAATGTTCCTGAAACTTCTATGAAAGAACGCCGTTATACTGTTAACCGCCCCGTCGAAGAAACAGAATACCGTGATACAAGTTATTATGTTACACGGTTGGTTCCGGAAACCACTGAACGCGAAGAACGTTACCTTGTTTCAAAACAAGTTTACGAAACTCAAGAGCGTGAAATCCTTGAAACAAGACGCATTCCCGTACAAGAAACCACTCTCCAAGAACGTACCTACACGGTTAATCGACCCGTAACAAATTATGTAGAACAAACAGTAGATCGCGGGACTTATGTTGATTCGGTTCAGGTCAAACCGGGGAAAACATACACACGACTCGCATGGCAACGCGCACAATATTATGATCCGGCAACAGGAACAACACATTGGCGGCTTCCGGGATTTTATTGGACGGAAATGGCGGGTCCTTCGCGTTATGAAGTCAATAAAGTTTATCAACCAAATTACGTAACGCAAACAGTGCCGATAACAAGCATCGTTCGGGAACAACGGGCAGAGCAAATTCCCGTTACACGAACAACCTTCCACGAAGAACAAATCGTCCGAACAGAACAAGTTCAGGTTCCTAAAACAGTACAGGAAGAAGTCGTTCGTAAAATCCCAACCACAACCTACAAAGAAGTCGTCGAAAAAGTAGAACAAAAAACTCCGGTAACTGTTCAACGTATGATTTCAGAAGAACGTGTTGAGAATGTTCCTGTAACAACTTATAAAACAGTAACAGAAGAACGTGTCGAACCTTATGAAGTCAAAGTCGCTAAAGTTGTTCCTGTAACTAAAATTGTTCGTAAACCGGTTACGTATGAGAAATGGGTTCCATATACTTATACGATTGAACGGAAACGAACAGTAGTCAACCGGATTCCAATTGATTCTGCCGGCGTAACAATATTGTCGCCAATCACTGAATATCCCATCACCGCACCGCCGGAAGAGAAAGAAAATCCCCAAAATGATCCCGCAGAAAAAATACCAACCCTTAAACCGTGAAAATCCAATCCGATTTCGATAACCTTAAATCCCAAGATTATTTTTTAATAATCGTTCCCACAAAATTTATATTCCCATGAGGCAGGCGGATTTTCTCCAAAATATCGCCTACCTCATGATTTTTTGTATAAATAATTATGTCTTATGGTAACTTCTAAAAACTAATATTAGGAGGAACGCAGGCGTCTCGCCTACCCTGTTTTTTTACAAAAAACGCCTAAAAATACGGTCGAGACGACCGCGTTTCTTCTAACAATAAATTTTTACATTAGGTTTTTAGAAGTTCCCTTATAATTGTATAAAATTTATTTATACTTCTCACAGTCATCATTTTAATTCTGTATAATTTAGGTTGTTATTCATAATAAATAATTTGCTGACGTACAATTGTAAGGATATTGTTACTCAATACGGCGTTTGAACATGATCGCGGCGGCGGAAAGTGTTACGATTGACAACAACGCCAACGGAATACAATTCAAAGCAACTTCACTTATTCCCATTCCGCGCATAAACACGCCCTTGACAATAACTAAATACCAACGTACCGGATTGATTACCGTAACGTATTGCATCCAAACCGGCATGTTTTCAACAGGAGTTGTAAAACCCGAAAGCATAATTGATGTCGGAAGCACCAAAATAACACCAAGAATTGCTTGTTGCTGCGTCATCGACAACGAACTAATAAACAACCCAACCCCAACCACCGAACACAAAAATAAATCTATCGACAAAATTAACAACCAAAATGAACCGCGAATCGGAATATCCATAACAAAAACAGCAGCCCCAATCATCATTACCGCTGAACACGTTGCCAAAAAAACAACAGCAATCGTTTTCCCGGCAAGAATCTCAAACGGCGTCAACGGTAAAACCAAAAGTTGTTCAAATGTTCCCATTTCACGTTCCCTTGCAATCGAAAGCCCCGCAATCAGTACTCCAAGAACTGTTGCCAACACACAAATTAACGACGGAACTGTTGTCTTATACGGTTCAAGATTAACATTAAACCAGTTTTGCGTAATAATTTTGATTCCCGTTTGTCTTTGGGTTAATTTGCTACAAAAAGTGTTGATAATATTTGTTGCGTAACCGGCAACAATCTGTGATGCGTTTGTCCGCCGACCATCCAGCAGAACCTGAACCTCAGCCGTCTGACCGGAATAAATCCGTTGCGAAAAATCTTCCGGTACAACAATCACCCCCATCACAACTTCCCGATCAATTAACGAATCAATTTCATCTTGCCGTAAAATTGTAATAACATTTGACACCAACGAAGAATGTTCAAAACGTTGAATCAATGAATATCCTTCCTTGCCGATATCTTTGTTGTAAATTCCCAGTGAAATATTTTTAACCTCTTGTGTTACAGTGAAGGATAAAACAAAAAGTTGGATAAGCGGCGGCGCAATCAAAACAAGCCTCGCTTTGGAATCACGAAGCGATGTTAATAATTCTTTGATAACTAAATGATAAATTCGTATCAACATAATTTATTTCCGATTATTCAAATTTGTGCAGTTTTTTGTGTTAAACTATTTTAATCGTTGAGGAGTATTAACGAGTACGGCGGCAAACAGAACGATTGTAATCAGCATCATGATTGCCAGATTGGGAAGGAAAAGAGCCCAAATATCGCCGGTCATAAAAATTGTCCGTAAACAGGTTACATAATATCGCGACGAAAAAACATACGTCAACATCCGAATTAAAAACGGCATTGCGTCAATTTCAAAAATCGCCCCCGAAAGCATTGTATTAGGAAGAAAAGCAAACATGAATGCTCCCAATGATGCCAGATATTGATTTCGTGTTACAGTCGAGATTAGAAAACCCATTGCCAACGACGCCAGTAAAAATGCAGTCGAAATAAGAAACAACGCCCCAACCGAACCGCGAAACGGAACTTGAAACAAAAATACCGACACCAAAATACTCATTCCTGTTGAAACCATGCCGAGAATATAATACGGAATGAGTTTACCGATAAGCATTTCTTGGGGACGAATTGGAGTTGCAAGCAATGCTTCCATTGTCCCGCGTTCCCATTCCCGCGCAACAACCAATGATGTTAACAACGTACCAATAATTGACATAATCATAACCACCGAACCGGGGATCAATGCGTTACGAGATTTTAGTTCGGGGTTGAACAACACCCGTATTTTCACTTCAACAGAATCCGGTACCATGTTTCCGCGATCATGATTTTGCTGCTTACTCCATTGAGAAATAATTCCTGAAACGTAATTTGTGAGAATTGCTGCTGTATTTGTTTCAACGCCGTCGGTAATGAGTTGAACTGTTCCGCCTTCGATGGTATGAAACCGTTTCGTAAAATCATTTTGCAAAACAACAATCCCGCGAATATGCCCATTGACTAAATCTTCTTCCGCCTCGTAACGATTAGCGTAATAAACCGGATCAATAAAATCCGTTGCCAGAAAAGATCGCCAAAGAGAACTGACAACCGGTGATTGTTCGTCGGAAACAAAACCAAGTTTAACATACTTCGCATCCAGCGATAAACCAAACCCAAAAATAAAAAGCAAAATCATCGGCAAAACAAACGCCGTCAAAATACAACTCGGATCACGCCAAACTTGCAAAGTCTCCTTTTTCATTAACGCCCAAAGACGGCGATGATTTTTGTACATTTTTAGTAACTATTCCGTTTACGTAGGGAGTTGCTCTACGCTGCTGCCGGTTGCCGCTTCGGAGCGGTTGACACTTTGAGGAAAAACAAACCGGTCTGACGTAAAATACGCAACGAAAAAAACGATCAATTGATAACAGGAAGTGAGTATAGCAACAATTTAAGTCAAAAATAACGCCTTTTTTATCCTTTGTCAAGCCGAAGTATTTGACGGTCTTGTTTTGTAATTGTTCAGCGGCGTCAAAATTTCAGCAGAAATTTTGTAAGGTTCCATTTCTTAACCGATTTTTAGGAAGTACAGGTATAAAACACATGAAAAATAATAAAATTATAAAAAACAACCCGAAAAAAAAATTCTTGGACTGTTTTTTTCCGAAAAAATGTTGTAATATCATATCGAAATTGACAATTGAAAATCGAATAATTAGAAATATAGTAATATATCAGTGGAATTTTCGTTTGAGTTTAAAAAGGTATTCGCCCTGAAAGGGCAGTATATCTTGTGATGATATCTTGTGAGGTAAATTGAATGAGTATATTGCCTTTTCAGGGCGTAGAAAAAGATCACGAGAGTGATCACAAAATAAAAATTCTGCTGATATATTACAAGTTGTTTATTTTATTTTTTTTCCTAACTGACGTTTAGATTTATGTTTTTTGTTTTTACAAGTTACTGTTTGATCGTCTGTTTTTAATGATCTATTTTCAAGTTTACTCCTTTGAGTTCCATATCAACCACTGATCTAAGAGTTTATCCGTCTTTAGCGATAGTTGGTGGCGGATTGGCGGGAATTGCTGCTGCGGAATCCGCATCGAGAAACGGATTTCGGGTAACTCTCTTCGAACGATCACGTATTCTCGGCGGACGTGCTGCCTCTTTGTTCGATCCCAACACCAATCAGTGGATCGATAACGGACAACATATCGCACTTGGTTGCTGTACCGAATTACTTGACTTAAACCAACAACTCGGTTTGACCCGATTTTTCGAGCAAAAGAAAACAATTCCTTTTGCTCAGATCGGCGGTAAACACGGTATGATCACTCCCACAACATGGTTACCAAACCGTTGGCAATTCTTTCCCGCCTTTCTAACTTTTCCATTTCTTTCTCTTAAAGAACGTTTTATAACCGGTTTGTTATTACGAGAGTTAGGCACGCAGAAAAAGGAATCTGAATCTGAATCGAGAACTTTTGCCGAATGGCTCCGCACAAAAAAAGTTTCCGTCAATACAATCAAAAAATTCTGGGAACCGTTTATTTTCAGTACGTTGAGCGAAGGTATTGAACATGTTAGTTTTGATGCCGTTCAACAAATCATTCGGGACAGTTTTCTGGCGGGACATCAAGCGATGACTTTTCACATCCCAACCGTTCCCTTACAAACAATTTATCACGAAAACACCGCTAAACAATTACAGAATCGCGGTATTGAACTTCATTTTTTTAAGCGGGTCAAACGGTTTTTATGGGAATTTCAAACGGATACAGAGACCGACAACAACGGCAGTGATACACAAAGTAATACGCAAAGTAATACACAAAGTGATACACAACAACAGTACACCAGCCCCAAAATTCAGGCATTGGAATTGGCGGATGGTTCTGTGTGGTCGTTTGATTATTACCTTTTGGCGGTGCCGTTATCCCAGTTTTGGAAAATAATGACCAACTCCGGTTTGGAAGCTTACACCGAACAACTCGCCTTAGAACGTTTTGAACCGGGAACGGTAACTACAATTCACCTTTGGTTCAATCGCCGTATATTACCTGACGAATTTTCACATTGTGTTTTGCTGGGCGAACCCGGACAATTTTTGTTCTGTCCCAAAAGAAATGAAAAAAGTGAAAGAGATAATTACGAAAAAAATAATAACGGTATTTATCATAATGTTGTTATTAGTGCTTCACACCGGCTTCTTTCCGAACATGAATTTACGTCGCGCGGAAGTTTCGGACTGGTTGAACGGGTTGTTCAACAACTGCAAAAAACCTTTGTCCGATCCTTTCAAAATAAAACAACACAATTAATGTTTCACCGTGTAACCACTCATTTTGAAGCCGTTTTTTCACCGAATCCGGCTATTTACTTGGAACGCCCCGAATCAGAAACTCCTTTCGATAATCTTGTTTTAGCCGGAGACTGGACACAAACAAAATTGCCCGCCGCACTCGAAGGCGCCGTCCGAAGCGGACGTCATGCCGTTCAAATTTTAAAAAAGTTGGCAGATATTGATGGTATTGATTGATGGATAATATCTGCAAGGTATATTTGCGTTTTATCATATTTTGTGTTATCATTGGGTTAAACAAAAGATAACAAAGATGACATGGAACGAAAAATAAAACCGGGAATAAGTTGAATTGTTAAGGCTTGACCGGATTGGATTTAATTGGGATCATTTTGTAAACCGGCTTGTAAACCGGCTTGTAAACTGACAAATTTACTGGTTTTTAAATTTTTTTATGAAGGAGATTTGAGTAATGGTTGTTAATTTTTTTGACAAGCGAAAAATTCGTATGGCGGAAATGCGCCGCGGCGGTGCAACGTATGCAGAGATAGCCCAAAAATTCAAATTAACAATGGAACGGGTTCGACAAATCATTAACAAGTACAGTGATGAATTATCGGAACCCGAATTAAAACTGAAACGTAGGCGAATGCCTAGTTCTAAAGTTGCGGAACGCCGTAAAAAAGTTATTAGATTATGTAAAGCCGGTAAAACCTACAGAGAGATTGCTCGGGAGTTGGGTATTCGGGCTCCTGTTGTTGTCCAAGATATTCGTTTATATAATAAAGCCAATCCGAATAATAAAGTTACTGCGAAATTAGGAATAGGCATGTTGGATGCGAATGTTGCGGAACGCCGTAAAAAAGTTGTTGAACTTCGTAAATGTGGTCTAATGTACAAAGATATTGCGAAAAAATTAAATACCTCATTGGCTATTGTTATGCAGGATGTACAAGTTCATGAAGCACAATTGCTTGAAAAATCATTATCACGTATTCATGTTCCTATTGATGCTGCTGCAAAAAAAGAAATTGCAAAGTTACAAAAAGCGGGTGTTCCTTTGGAAGAGATTGCGGAACAATTTGATGTGAGTTCCAATTATATGTCGTCTCTTCTAAAAAAGATGAATCTTTCTAACCGTAAAAGTTAATAATTGTATAAACATTTGTTTTTTGGAAAAGTACTGTTAAAATTAAACTGTTAAAATTAAATTAAAAACGATAATGAGATCATTTACCAAACACAATGGATTTGTTGTTCCGCTGGATCGTAGTGATGTTGATACAGACCAGATTATTCCGAAACAATTTCTGAAACGAATTGAACGTACCGGATTTGGTCAGTTTGCGTTTTACGATTGGCGTTACAAAGACGACAAACTAACTCCCAATCCCGATTTTGAACTGAATAAACCGGAATATCAAAACGCAACAATTTTATTGACCCGAAAGAATTTTGGTTGCGGTTCCAGCCGTGAACATGCACCTTGGGCATTGGACGATTTTGGTTTTCGGGTGATTCTGGCGTCGGGATTTGGGGATATTTTCTACAATAATTGTTTTAAAAATGGTTTATTATTGATTCGGTTTTCAGAAGAGATTATTGATGAATTATTCCGGCGTGAAGCGGTTAACTCTCCGTTCAAATTAACAGTTGATCTTGAAAGCTGTTTTATTTCAGACGAAAGGGGTTGGACACTTCCGTTTGAAATTGACGATTTCCGAAAACAACGTTTAATTCAAGGACTAGACGACATTGGTTTGACCCTTCAAAACGAAGTCAAAATCACCGAATACGAAAGAACACACGGAATTATTTAATGGATTTTTGGTTCCGCTTACCAATTCAGAAACGGCTGGGAATTATCGCAACAATTTTATTGATTATTGCGGTGATTTCGATTGTGTTTTGGGCGAATGATCCGGAACATTACCGTCCCATTGCTTCAATTATCCGATTGGCACCAATTTTGTTTCTTTTTTGGCTGGCGTGGTCGGATTTACAAAAAATTCCTTTTTGGGTTTGGTTGGTCATGCCGGTTGTTCTAATCCTTTGTGCTTTCAAACCTGCACTTTGGCTTATCGTAATTCCTGTTGCACTATTTTCTCTGTTTGTCATGCCTAAAAAGAAAAAAAAGAAAAAATAGTAATATATCAGTGGAATTTTTGTTTTTTATATTAGCCCCGATAGGGGCGTCAAGATTTTTTACTGAATCGCCCGCCCCAACGGCAAAAGTATCTACACATCTTTTTTTTGGTCTTGCATATTTTTTTTGGAATCGTTAATATTCGCAGTATGCTTTTTCTAATTTTCAGGAAATAGTCGTTTCGTTGTCCTTGCCGGTCGCAGATATTGTTCTGTGTTTTGTCTCGGGCAGTTATGAATTGTGTGGGAACGGCGATGGTGTCGTATCTTCGTTTTCCACCTTTAGCGTGGAGGCTTGGGCTTCCTATTCTTGGAATTTTGGGTTTTTATCCTTTGTTTTGGTTGATTTCCCTCATTCGCTCCCGGTTGGGGCGTTCTGTCTTACCGATACGCCATTCTGGCAACACTCGATCAAACGGAACAATTTCAGCGAACAATTGAGTTGAAAATTCAAGGACGAAAATGTTATCAAGAAGTTGCCGAAGTTAA
>JAITIZ010000315.1 GCA_031279215.1 Planctomycetaceae bacterium | reverse complement strand
ACATTTTTCATTGTTAGACTCCTTATTTTATAAGGTTTCATTGAAATCATTGCAATTCGTTTGTCACAAAACAGGCGGCAAAAAAAGCAAATTGCAACCGATTAAGTTTCACAGTCTATGCAAAAAAGTTTAAACTGTCAATTAGGGGTTTCGTCTTTTTTTGGAGAATTTTCAAAATATTTTAAAAATTTGGTAATATTTCGTAATTATTCAGTCGGTTTTTTATTTTTTCCTCTTAACCCCGGAGTAGTTGATAGTGGATAGTGTCGCATACGGAATTATTGCCGTTTAGGTAATCATCCGCTTGCGGCACTCTCAACTCTCCACAACTTTCAACTGCTTAACGATTAACGAGTAATTCGGCAAGATGAACAATGGGGATATTTTTGATTTCCGGATCGTGTTGCATGACACCGCCAAAGTGCATCACACAACTCATATCAAGAGTTGTTACCAATTCACAACCACTGGCAAGAATATTAGCCGCTTTACGTTTCCCCATCGCAATAGAAGTTCCAGCCATTTTGACACTGAATGTCCCGCCAAAACCACAACATTCTTCCATGTCGGGAATCGGTGTATAAACCAAACCACGAATATTTTCCAACAAACGAAGCGGAGAATCAACAATCCCCAATTCACGGCGTCCGTGACAGCCAATGTGTAAAGCAACCTTTTTATGACACTCCGAAGAAAAATCCGTTTTGCCAAGAATGTTGACCAAAAACTCACTGATTTCAAAAACACGTTTACCAAGTTCCGCCGCTTCGGAATTGGGAGCGAGTTGTTCAAAAAAAACTCGGCACATTGCAGCACAAGAGGTTGACGGAGTTACAATCCAACGGTAAGAACGGAATACATGAACAAAGTGTTCCATGACTTTGTGAGCCTCAGACCAATATCCACTGTTGAATGCCGCTTGCCCACAACAAGTTTGATCCGGCGGAAATTCCAACGGAATTTTTTCGCCCTCAAGCAACTTAACAACAGCAATACCAACCGTCGGAAAAAATTGATCAATAAAACAAGGAATAAAAAGCGCAACCGTCTCACCAGAACAATAAGCCGGGTATCTCAGACAAGGATAAGAACGTAATACAGGATCAGTCATGGTTGGGAAAAAAAATTAAACAGTTAAAATTTTAGGGTTGCTTGTACCAATGCCGCGATTCGTAACCAAATCGAATATCAGAACAAGATAACAAACTTCTCCCATTTTGACAAGCGTTATAGTTAGTAATTGATAGCGGAAAGTTGAGAGTTGAGTGTTGAGTGTGGATAGTGTCGCAAGCGATTTACAAGTATTCCCGCTTAAAATCACTCTCCACTCTCAACTATTATCGGCTTTGGAAAATGGGAGAGTTCCTGCTCCGGCACTTGCACTTCGTTTCACCGCCGGTTATGCAGTTCACACCCCCTAGCGGGGTTAAGATCAAAAAACAAAAATTTCACGGATAGATTACAAAAAATAAAAATTACACTGATAGATTACGTTTTTGCAAATTCCACTGATATATTACAGACTTTGCTGTTTAACAGTTGTTTAACAGTCATGGTTATCATTTCGCTTGCAACACTATCCGCAATCCGCTATAAATATTTGACTCAACAGGTTGGTTTACCGGATTGGTTTATTGGGTTGGTTTTACTGCCACAAATGTTGTGTTATAATGCAACCTTTCCGCTCTCGAAAAATAAATATCTATAATAATTACATTTCTTTTGGTTTATTTTATCCGGTCAAAAAATTATTTTGTCAAAAGGTGAAAACCTAATTTTCAAATTATGAAAAATCAAATTATCAATCATCTTAAACAGTATGGTCAAGAACATCTTCTCACGTTTTGGGATTCGCTTTCGGATTCGGAACAACGGGAATTAACAAACCAAATCGAATCTATTGATTTTGCGTTGGCAGCCCAACTTTATGAACACCGAAACACCCCAGCGGAATCATTAACAATTGCGAATCGGGCAAGTGATCCTCCGGCTTATAAATTCTCAACAGTTACCGATCCAACACCGTGCAAAACACGAAAACCAATTTCATTTCAAGAGGCAATCTCGGCAGGGCATGACGTGTTGTGTCATGGAAAAGTGGGGGTGATTCTTGTTGCCGGCGGTCAGGGAACACGGCTTGGGTTTCCCCATCCCAAGGGAATGTATCCCATCGGTCCGGTTAGCGAAGCAACCCTGTTTCAATTCCATTTTGAAAAAGTTCTTGCCGCTTCAAAACATTACGGCTACCAAATTCCGTATGCAATTATGACCAGCCCGGCAACACATCACGAAACAGTTGATTTTTTAGCACAAAAAAATTATTTTGGTCTGCGAAAAGACGATGTTTTTATTTTTTGTCAAGGAACAATGCCCGCTGTTTCACTGGAAACCGGTAAAGTTTTACTCAATTCCAAAGGTAATATCGCATTAAGTCCCGACGGTCACGGCGGAATGCTCGCCGCTATCACCCAAAAAAATAGAAACGGAACTTCTGTACTCGACTGTCTGCAACAACGCGGAATCGAATATCTGTTTTATAATCAGGTTGATAATCCCTTGGTTCGAATTTGTTCGCCGGAATTTTTGGGTTATCATGTTCTGATCGGTTCAGAGTTGACAAGTCAGGTTATTCGTAAACGCTTCCCCACCGATAAAGTCGGTAATATTGTTGAGGTTGACGGTCGGCTCTATGTTATCGAATACAGCGATTTACCGGAAGAAATCGCCCGACAAACCAATTCCAACGGTTCGCTCAAAATCTGGGCGGGAAGTATTGCCGTACATATATTCAACACCGCACTTCTTGATCGTACCTCAAAAATCGCAACCTCATTGCCATTCCATATTGCCCGTAAAAAAGTTCCGTTTGTCGATATTTCGTCAGGGGAACAAATTAAACCGGAAAAAGAAAATGCTATTAAATTTGAACGGTTTATTTTTGATCTTCTTCCTTCGGCGGAAAACGCGGTTGTAGTCGAAGTTGATCCGCCTAACCATTATGCGCCGTTGAAGAATGCGTTGGGATCGTTGACCGATTCGCCGGAAACCGTAAAACACGATCTTTCCGCAATGTATTCCGATTGGCTGCGAAACGCCGGTGCGGTTGTTATTACGGAAACGCCGGTCGAAATCTCACCGTTGTTCGCCGACTCGCCGGAATACCTCAAGCAAAAAATCAAAAAAGGAACCGTATTTGATAAACCAACCTACTTGCAAAATTAAACACAATTTGTAGAATCTTATAAGGGAACTCCTAAAAACCTAATATAAAAATTTATTGTTAGAAGGAACGCGGTCGTCTCGACCGCATTTTTAGGCGTTTTTTGTAAAAAAACAGGGCAGGCGAGACGCCTGCGTTCCTCCTAATATTCGTTTTTAGAAGTTACCATAAGAAATTGAAATTATTGAAATTGGTGAAACGTAAACATGGTTAATAGTTAGCCGTAAATAGTGTTGCAAGCGGAGGTTACCATTATTACCGTGATAATTCCGCATACGGTGTTATTCGTTCTTTGCTATAATTATTTACTATGAACGATTCACTAATTGATTATTGGCGTGAATAGTTACTTTTATTTTGTTTAATTTCATTTATTTAATTTTTTGTTATAACAATGTTTGCTTTTACATTACCAAGTTGGATTCAGGCGTTAAAGTATGTTGATCTTGTTGCGGTTGGTTTTTTTGTGCTGTTTGGCATACTTGTTTATTTGATTCACAATTACATTCCGAAAATCGGAGCGGTTGCGTGGGTTACTGCCAAAGAAGCTCTTTTTCAACCGCTTTTTATTATTCTGACGCTTATCGGTATTTTTGCGTTGTTTATTTTTCTGCTCATTCCTTACAATACGTTGGGGGAAGACATTAAACTTGTGATTACACAAGGATTAACTGTAGTCAAATTGATTGCGGCATTTTTGGCGGTCTGGACTGCCAGTACCACAATCGCCGAAGAAATCGACGGCAAAACCGCACTCATGGCTCTCGCAAAACCCTTGAACCGAAGAGATTTTATTATTGGTAAATATGTCGGTGTCATGATTGCCGTAACACTGATTTTTTTGATTCTCGGAACATTCTTTCTCAACACCGTTTCGTACAAAGTTGTTTATGACGCACGAGAATCGTCAAAAGATGTCCCCACAGCGATTGAGTGTGCGCAGGCAATTTATGATATTTTACCCGGTCTTGTTCTGGCTTATCTTGAAACAATTATTCTTGCAGCGATTGCGATTACGGTTTCAACACGGCTGCCGCTTCTTCCTAATCTGACGATTACATTAATCATTTATCTTTTGGGAAATATTGTTCCGGTTATTGTTCAGTCGTCGATTGGTCAACTTCCCATGGTTGTATTTGTTGCTAATTTTGTCAGTGTTTTCTTACCGTGTCTTGACCATTTCAGTATGGAAACAGCGGTGGCAATGGGAAAAACTGTTTCATGGGTTTATGTTCTTTGGGCGGTTAGTTATGCTTTATTGTATTGCCTAGCAGCGTTGATTGTATCCTTACTTCTCTTCAAAAACCGTGACCTTGCCTAACGGTGTGATGAATGTTTCCCTTTATTTGTTGTGATTTTGGGATTGTGATTCCCAATCGCCGATACGGGTTTGTTACCGTTTTGCGGTATAATTTTATAGTCGTTAATACACCGATTTTTCATATTTCCGCTTCACGGATGTTACCGCAAAAATGGCAGCTGTTCCTGAAAAAAAATCCAAAAAATCTTCTCATAAACCTGATTTTTCAGGGTTGGAAAAAATTCCGCCTCACAATCTTGATGCGGAACGCGGATTGATTGGTTCGTTGCTTCTTGATCCTCTTCTTTGTGATCTTGTTGTTCCGTTGGTTCATGGGGAAGATTTTTATTTCGATGCCAACCGCCGTATTTTCAAACATTTGATTGAAATGCGGAACGATAATAGCGGGATTGATCTTATTTTGCTTGTGAACCGGCTTCGGGCGTCGGACGAGTTGGAAGCGGTTGGCGGTGAAGCTTATTTGGGCGAACTGATGAATTCGGTGCATGTAACAGTTCACGCCGAACATTATGCAAAAATTGTTCGTGAAAAAGGAACGCTTCGGCGTTTGATTCATCTTAGTTCCAATCTGATGCAAGACGCATTTGCACCGGATATTGTGACCAAAGACTTGCTTAACAAAGCGGCGTCGCAGATGTTTGAGCTTTGTGAAACGCAAACAACCAATCAGGTGGTTGATATTAAAACGACCATGTTTGATGCGGGAACTTATCTTGACCGTAAAATGCGGGGCGAATCCGATACGATTAAGAGTGGTTTCATTGATTTGGACGAGATGACGGACGGGATGCATCCGAATGAGCTGATTATTCTGGCGGCGCGTCCCAGTGTTGGTAAAACGGCATTGGCAACCAATATTGCGGAACATGTTTCTGTGAATCTGAAACAAACGGTTTTATTGGTGAGTCTTGAGATGTCTCGTCAGGAATTAGCGTTGCGGCTTATTTGTTCGCGGGGAAAAATCGACAGTAATAAAATCCGAAAAAATTTCCTTTCCGAACAAGAAAAAGCTCGTTTCATGGAAACTGCCAATGATTTATCGCAAGCGACAATGTTTATTGATGACACACCGAGTCGTACTGTTTCGGAAATTGCGGCGGTGGCGCGGCGGTTGAAACGTCAAAATGATTTACGTTTGCTGGTGATTGACTATCTTGGGCTGATTGATCCGGAAAACTCTAGTGATCCGCGTCAGGAGCAAGTTGCGAAAATTGCTCGTCGTCTTAAAGGGTTAGCGCGGGAGTTACGAATTCCGGTGTTGTGTCTTGCGCAACTGAACCGGCAAGCGGACATTTCCAAAGATTCCCGTCCGCGATTAGCCCATCTCCGTGAATCCGGTGCTATTGAACAAGATGCGGATGTTGTTTTATTTGTTCACCGTCCAGACAAGGAAATGAGACCGGGAGACAAAGGTTATGATGAGGCGGTTTGAATTGCGGAAATTATTGTGGCCAAACAACGAAATGGCCCCATTGGTGAAATTAAATTAAACTGGGTTGGTGAATACACCCGATTTCAAAATCTCTCCGGCAAAGTTATTGATGAATACGAAGACCTTGCCGAACACAGTAACATGGTTCATTATGATGCAAGATTTAATGTTAATTTTCCATCTGTTTCCGATCATATTGACACTAGTGACCCCGGCAGCTTTTAACGTTATACTTATCACTGTTAAAAACGCTACTTTTTGCCGGTGTTTTTTTTGTACTCCGTTTGTTTAAGGTCTAGAGACATTTTCTAAAATTCGTCCCAAATTCATTTATCGTACAAATAAATTTAAGCTGTTTCAAAGTTGGTTATACTAGCATGTTAGTTTATTCCAGCCTTAATTTAAGTATCTGTCTATTTTAAACACGAAATACACAAAATTACACGAAAAACACGAAAGTTTTTTTTAGATAGTTTTCGTGTATTTTGTGAAATTTAGTGTGTTTCGTGTTAAAAAAAAATTAAAACAAAAATGTCAAAATAGACAGTTACAAGTAATCGTCTGCAATAACAATTTAATTGCGGAATTGGATCAATGGAGGAACAAAAATTGGAAACAATAAAAACAAGGCAAAATAAAAAACGTGATACTATAATCGTACTTATTTTTTTCGGTAGTATTATTGTATTGGGTTTGCTGATAATTATTATTCAGTTAAGTCTGCAAGCTTACCATTATTCTCAAGCAACATCTGCCTTTGAACGTAACGACTATGAGACGGCGATTACGGAATTTACAAAAGCCGGATCATATAAAAATGCGGCTGAAATGATTTCAAAAATTCGTCCGATGTTATACACACAAGCGATTACCGATTTCGAACTCGGTAACTATATCGCGGCACAAAGGAAGTTTTCCAGTACCGAACAATATTCTGATTTGATGAATTTGATACAAAATTTAACATCGAAAAAAAGATATGAGATTGCTTTTGAGTGCAGTAAATATCTTTCGGCAGGAGATGATTTTACTGTTAGTTTAAAAGCAAACGGTACAGTAATGGCTATTGGTCGGAACGAGAGTGGTCAATGTGATGTATCCAAGTGGTGTAATATTGTTTCGATTTCGGCTGGAGTGGGTCATGTGGTTGGTTTAAAATCGGACGGTACGGTAATGAGTACCGGATATTATTCTGACGGTCGATGCGATGTTTCCGGTTGGCATGATATTGTTGCAATTTCGGGCGGAGTGTCGCATACGGTTGGTTTGAAATCAGATGGAACGGTGATCAGCACCGCAGGGTATAATTGGAGTGGTGAATGTGATGTTTTGGATTGGCAAAATATCGTTGCAATTTCGGCAGCGCAAAATCATACGGTCGGTTTGAAATCGGATGGTACGGTGGTTGCTGTGGGAGAGAATAGTGATGGCCGATGTAACGTGTCTGGTTGGTGTGATATTGTGGCGGTTTCGGCAAGACTATTTCATACGGTCGGTTTGAAATCAGATGGTACAGTGGTTGCTGTGGGTGATAATAATTGTGGTCAATGTGATGTTTCCGGTTGGCATGATATTGTCGCAATTTCGGCGGGAACTTTTCATACTGTTGGTTTGAAATCAAATGGTACTGTGGTTGCTGTGGGTAATAATAGTTTTGGTCAATGTAATATCTCCAATTGGCACAATATTGTTGCGATTTCAACAGGATATGATCATACTGTTGGCTTGAAATCAGATGGTACTGTAGTTCTTACTACGTGGAATCCTGATAGTCACGATTGGCATGATGTTATTATAAATTGGTCAAGATCAAAATATAAAAGGACAATGAAAGGAGTCAACGATTGGCAAATTGATTGGTTACCAATGTTGATACAAAAATTTGAACAAAATCCATAATAACAATGCAACATTTTAGTACCTTGTTTTTTTGAAATTATGAAACAATATACGCATTGTATTATGAATTTCGGCAATACAAGGGCATAAAAGCCTGTTTTCCGATAGGTAATCAGTCTTTTACGCCTTTACACCACCGAAATCCATAGTACGAGGTCTATACCAAAACAAGTTGACAATTTCATTAAAGAACAGTATCATTTCACATTACAGAAATAGTAACAAAATAGACAATTACTAATAAATGAGATAAAATAAAAACCAGACAGTTACCTTTTAAAAAGAGGTTCGGAGTCTTAAAAATACGC
>JAITIZ010000281.1 GCA_031279215.1 Planctomycetaceae bacterium | reverse complement strand
CAAAACAACAATATTGAGCAGACAAAACAGAACAACTCCAACACAAATAGCAACCGTTTTCAAAATAGAAAGTGGTTGCTTGGCATCACCATTGTTCGTGATATTTTCTTGTTTGCTTTTAATCATAGCTGTTTTTAAGATAATAAAATTCGATAAAATTCATTTTATTGATAATATTGTAAAAAATTTTGAATCTCAAATCAACTCCCTCCCCAATAAATGGAATGCGTCTATCTGGTAATTTGACACACCACAATTTAACAAGAAGTTACGAAACATCCCGCAACATTAAGGTAATTGTCGTCAAATCAAAAGAACGCCAACGATGCGGACTGGGCGGAATTTTGCTTCCATCGAAATCGACGGGAGCAAAAAAACAATAACGTTGTGAACGAGGTGGAACTTTGCTTTTGGAGATATCTCCCAAAGCAAGCAACAGTTCAAAAACGTGAAATATTCACGGTAGCATTTCCGAACCCCAGTAAAATACAGGACAAAACGAATTTATCCGTCTGGTTACTAGTAAGTATTGAGCACTTTTACTGAAATCAGTAAAAGCGCTCAATACTCAAAAGAACTCCAAAATTGAAAATACTATAAAAATCGTCGCGAAAAATAAAAACATTCAAAACAAAGGCGTCCACTTCCGATTTATATCACGAATTAAGTATTTTCAAAAAAATTTTAGAATTAAGTATTTTTGTGGAAGATAAATTGACCTTCACCGCTATAAGTATTAATGGAGAGTTCGCATACTGTTGCATCACAATTCGCTTTGTATTCGATTCACTGTAGTCTTGTTGCGGTACTGTCATGTTGGCATGGTAAATTTTTAACAGATTTCAGTATAGACTCTTTTTGAACGTTAACCATTTTGTTTTGTTACTTTAACTTTAACACATTATAGGTCAAGTGCAAGCGAAATTGGCGCGCATAAGTGAGTTTAAATTATCATAAAATGCAGCAATTTTGCTTCCGTCGAAATCGGCGGAAGCAAAAGAAACTCGTCAAGAACTTGCTGAAATGGCTGATATTGCTACCAGTATTTCAGGGTAGGTTGAATACATTACCAAACAACCCGGTGAAGGAACAAAATCAAAACTTTGTCACGGTGAAAAGAGAACTTCAATCAACAAGTAATATAATAGTTTCAAAAAAAATAATCTGTACCGAAAACAGATGAGTCGGTTACAACAACAACAACAACAACAAATGTAACTAGTAAATATTGATGATGCCCAAATTTGGGGTGTGGCAATATAAAGAGTCTCACATACAACTCTTGAAGTTTAAGGAGATAAATGAAATGAAAATAAAGAAATGGCAATTTAAGTGGACTTAAACAAAAGACCGGTTCCGTCGAAATCGACGGAACTGAAAGATACATGTCTGAAATTAGGATACCTGCGCAAATAAATTATCTATTATTTACTTGTACAAATGGTATAGTTCCGTTTATTATGAAACTTACGTGATTTCAATTTGAATAATTTACTCGCGCAGGTATCCTTAGGGTACTGACAAGACTTAGGTCAAGTCGAACTTAAAACTTCGTCGTGGAGAAAAAGGAACTTCGATCATTAAGGTAACATCATGAAAACCAGCATAACTTGACAATCTATCATCGTGATGAAGTTTAAAGAATGATAATTGTCCGTACTCAAGCAAAATACCGATGGGGCAAAATTACCTCGACGGGAAATACCGGAGAAAATTCGTTAAGAGTTTGCTAGAAAAGCGGACGTTTCTAAACGGACTCTTGATAAAATCGAATCCATTTCTGAACACGCCAATGAAAAAACGAAACCAAAACTACATGGTGGAAGATACCGACAAAGAAGCGAAAGAACATTAAAAAAAAAGAACCGATCTGGTTAAAGACGACATTCCGCAAATATTTGCAGAAAGTAAGAAGCTATGTCAAGAACTCGCGGAAATTGTATTGAAATTTAAGGATGTTATTGGCACCAAAGCCCAAAACTCAGTGTTACGGATAGAAGGAATTTTGCTTCCGCAAATATTTGCGGAAGTAAAAGAATAATAATTGGCATCACCCAAACAAGATAATATCACCGTCCCGCAGAATTCTGCGGAACGGATCACAAATAAAGAAACTCGTCAGGAAGTTGCTGAACTTGCTGGTGCATTTTCTGCAAAGCTATACACAAAAAAATACCAACGTTGATTTTTGATACGCTTCGTACAAATGACGAAAATATAATAACAAATATATTGACAGAGAAATCGGAAAAATCACATAAAAATAATTTTTGTTTCGTATTTTATAACAACCGGCGTAATCTGATGTCCTATTATCGAGATTGCTTTGAAATTGTAAGGAAATGATTGCGACCAACTCCACAAAACGGCTACATTATTAACGAAACGGAATTTTGCTTTGGGTAATATTACCATAAGCAAATAAAACTTGTCAGTAATTTGCAGAAAACTGTTGTAATTTGATACCCATACAGTTGTTTTGAAGTTTAAGGAGGTAATTGCTGCCAAAGCAAAGGAACGTCAAAGAAAAAGAATTGATCTGGCTAAAGACAACATTCCGCCGAAATCGGCGGAAGCAAAAGAACCCCGCTAAGTACGCGCAAAACTTGCCGATATTTCTTATGATATCCTTAATCGTATCGCATATATTTCAGAACACGCCGATGAAAAAAGAAATCAAAAATCACAGTCTCCGTCAAACTATCACAAATAAATGTAGCGATATAATTAATAAATTGAAATACTCGAAAGATGTGGAATTGAGTAACTGTCCAATCAGGAAACATATCGGAGTTGATTATAAAATAGTTTTCTGTAATATGTTACGAATTAGAACGGACTGGCGGAATCAGGCAGTCAAATGTGAAAACTTGTCGGAGTGATCACGGCACAGTTACTGCGATACGCCGTGAATTGAATCTATCTTGGAAAATTCCCAAGATAGATTAAGTCTAATGAACCTACAATGAATTATAGGTCAAGTGCAAGCGAAATTGGCTTGCGTAGTGAGTTTAAATTACCATAGAGAGTGCTAATTTCGCTTCCGCAGAAATCTGCGGAAGCGAAGGAACGACAACGTGTTGCTGGCGGAAATCATACAGGATAACCCGTTCCGCCAATATTTGCGGAACGGAAAAAGCTTTGTTATAAATCTGCCAAAAAAATATAAAGAGTTTCACATACAACTCTTGAAGTTTAAGAAGATAATTGCTACGAAAACAAAAGAAGATCAATTCGATAAACAGGAGGAGTTTTGCTTTGTCCAATATTGGACAATGCAAATTCAGCCGATACAAAAAAAGAATTGGTGATAATTAGGTTTGTTTCAAAAAATACCGTTTCGTCGAAATCGGCGGAACAGAAGAGATACACGCGACAATATATTTTTGTTTATTGAAGCGAATATTTGTGGATCACGACAATTAAAACAATTTTCAAAAAAATACAAAATTAAGTATTTTTTGTGAAAATAAATTGACCTTCACCGCTATAAGTATTAATGGAGGGGCAAACAACATGTTGCCTACAGAAATCATACAAAGTAATCGGTTCCGCAAATCTTTGCGGAACCGATCAATACAAAGGATACATGTTAAAAAAGTTTCAAAAATATCAGGAGTGACACACACATTTTGATAAGATCGAAAACTTTTCTGAACATGTCAACGAAGTGACAAAAAATTTCGTCACGGTGAAAAGGGAATTTCGATTAACATGGCAACATTAGAAATACCGACATAACTTAACAACCTATCGTCATGGTGATCTTTTAATGAAATAATTACTACAAAAATAAAGGAACATCAATAATGTAGATAGAAAGAAGTTTGCTTTCGGTAAATTTGCCGGAAGCAAAAAAGATACAAAGAAAGATTATAGAACTAGCAGTATTTTGCTTGATCAATGATGAAAACTGAATACATTGTGAAACATACCGACGAAGAGACGAAAGAACGTTAAGGAAAAAGAACCGATCAGGTTAAAAATGACATTCCGCAGAATTCTGCGGAAAGTAAAGAGACTCGTCAAGAACTCGCAAAACTTGTTGATGTTTCTCATGATTCTCTTAATCGTATCGAATATTTTTCTGATCACGCTGATAAAGAAACGAAATCAAAATCATGGTCTCCGTCAAACGAATGTAGATAAATATGATGGTATATTGATAAATTAAAACACTCAAAAAGTGTGGAATTGAGTGGCAGTCCAAACTGGAAACATATCAAAATTGATTACAAAATGGTTTCTGTCATACGTTGCGAATTGGAGATGACTGGGGAAATTCCCCAGTCAAATTTTAGAACAGGTCTTAATGAAATGTTAAATTTTGCTCAAAATGAGTCATTCATCATGGCATAAATGAAATATCTATCTTCAGAAATTCCGAAGATAAAAACCTGAGCAGTTCGGACAACATTGGTGTATTGCCATAATTCATTTGACGAATTTCGTTGCTGTACTTATTGTTTTGATATTTAAAAACACATGTTTTCGTTTCAAAAAAAAAAAAATAACATGTCTCATTCTATTGTTCGATATTTCAGATTATGAAATTTATTGGTCAAGTGCAAGCGAAATTGGCGCGCGCAAGAGTGTTTTTATTGTCATTCGGCGCGCCAAGTTCGCTTGCACATACAATTGTAATCAAAGGAGTTTTTTATTTTTGTATTA
>JAITIZ010000249.1 GCA_031279215.1 Planctomycetaceae bacterium | reverse complement strand
ACACACGAAATTACACGAAAAACACAAAAAGTTTTTTTAGATAATTTTCGTGTGTTTTGTTATTTCGTGTATTCCGTGATCTCCGAGAAAACAAAAATTCTACTGATATATTACGATGCCGTTTATTGGCAATTTGAGATTTGTTGAGATTGATATTACCGCAGATGGTACATCGTCTATTGCCGTAACTAGAACAGAAATTTATCGAACCTCAACCGAATATGATACCAAAGGTCGTGTTTGGAAATCTATTGTCAAAGTCGGTGATGATATTAGAACAACCGTTTCGAAGGATCACGCTGAGAGCGAAGTGTGCTAAGAGGAGCGAGAAAAATCGACCAATTGATCAAGATATTAAGACGAACGAGGGAAAAATACGAAAAATTAACGTTAATTGTAGTCTAACATTATTGGTAATAAACACAAGAGGTTCTTAGAAGTTCCCTATAGTGTTTACTGGCTGGTTGTTAAAAGTGGGTAAAAATTTTACTCTGATAGATTACCCATTTTCTATTTAATCAGGCGGCGGTTTTTTGATTGGGGGTTATTTCTTTTTCCTCTTCATCATCCTCTTTTTGATTTTCGTCGAAGTTTATATTTATTTCGAGGTTTTCGTTTTTGGTGAAATAATCATCTTTAGGTCGTTCGTCGGGCAAGAGGTTTGTTTGGAGTTTCATGCGGATCACACGCGGATGTTCTCCGTTTTGGATAGCTAGAACTCCTTTGAGTATCATTTCACGTAATTGAATTTCGGAATTGTTAAGTATGGCGAGTTTTTCCGCAATAGGCAGCAACAATAAATACGCAACCGCTGAACCATACAAGGTTGTTAAAATTGCCACCGCCATTCCTGTTCCGATAGTGTCAGGGTCAAGATGAGCAAACATCAGCACCAACCCAATTAACGTTCCAATCATTCCGAATGCCGGTGTGAATTTTCCGTAATGGGCAATCATTGAATATCCGTGTTTATGACGAATATTCATCGCGTTAATTTCGGAGTTGAGTATTTTTTCGACGTTTTCCGCCGAAAGACCGTCCACAACCATACGAATCCCGTCTGCCAGAAACAGATCAGTAATTTCGTCCAAATGATATTCGAGAGCCAGCAACCCCTTACGCCGTGCGGTTTCGGCAAGAGCAACAATTTGTTCGATCATTTGTTGCGGTTGCGGTTCGTCGTGAACAAAACACCGGCAAATAAACACCGGCAACTTGAGTACCGTCCTAAACGGAAATGCAATCAATACCGACGCCGCCGCTCCGCCAAAAACAATTAAAACCGCTTGAATATTGAAAAATAGCAACAAATTGTCCCAACCGCCCAAAATAACGGAAAAAACAATTAAACCCGCCCCCAAAAAACATCCTAAAAATGTTCCCTTATCCACAGTTAGTAATTAGTAGTTAATAGTTGAGAATTGATAGTTGAGAATTGATAGTTAATAGTTGATAGTGTTACAAGCGGAGTTTTAGTTGGAATGATTATCAATTGCTTGCGGCACTCTCAACGATCCACTCTCAACATCTCAACTACTATAAGGTAAATATTGTGGTTTGGGGATTAAATTTTTTGCTTGGTGATAGGCAACAGTTCGGCGTATTACTTCGTCAAGCGATTCGAGAACCATGAGTGTTTCGCCGCCGACTAATGTAATTAACGTATCGGGACAACGTTCCACATACCGAATCAATTCGGCATTAAGAATAAATTCATCCTTATTTAACCGTGTTAAACGAATCATTTTTAGTAGTTGATAGTTGATAGTGGAGAGTGGATAGTTAATAGTAAAAAAGGTCGGTTAATCGCTTGCGACACTCTCCACTATCAACTCTCCACTATTAACTATTATGTTATTCTTAGTAGGGCGTCAATCATTTCGTTGGAGGTGGTCATAATTTTGGCATTGGCACGGTACATGGCGGACGCAAGAATCATATTAACAATTTCACTGCCAATATCGGTATTGGACAATTCCAGTGCATTGCTTTTGATTGTTCCGACTCCGCTGGTTCCGGCAATTCCGATAATTGGGTTACCGGAATTGGTACTCACCTGATACAAACTTTCTCCCGATTTGAACAAGCCCTCTTGATTACGGAATGTCGCCAATGGAATTTGCCCAAGTGTTCGCCGTGTGTCTCCCCCAACACTGTCAAAAATTCCCCAAATCGTTCCGTCACTGTCAATAGTATAATCGTACAATGTTCCGGCTCCGGCTCCGTCATTGGCGGTTTGCCGGAGTTCGGGTGTTTCTGTGGCAAGAGCCATTAGAGCGTCAAGGTTCATCTCAAATTCAAAATCCAATGGACTTGTTGCTGCTGTTTGGGTACGCTGTACGGAAATGCGGGTATTTGAAGCGTCGATGAAACGTCCGTTCTGGTCAAACCGGATTGTTCCTGTTCCGCTGGCAATTGCGGAACCGTCAACCGGTTGATTCGACGAAGAATCCGCATACCAACGGTAAACGGTTTCCGTATTGCTTTTGGATTCCAGAACCATTGTTAATCGTACATTGATTGGAGTTCCGAGCGAATCGAACACTTGCAAATCACTAGAAACACTGCTCCCAACCGCATCCTGTTTATTATTCGGGTCTTGCCCCCAACCAAGATCAATCTGGCGTGTAACACCATCCGCCGTCTGAAGAATCATATCATTAACGTCCAACTCCAACGCATTTTCAACACCGCTGTTGCCAAGAAAATAAAACGATCCGTCAATAGTTGTTGCGCCTTGCGAACCATTCATAATTGTTTTCCCGATAATCCCCTGATCCGGCGGAATACCGTCTGCGGTATTGCGAATACCAAAAGATTCCTCCAAAAACTTCAAATAATCCCCTACTGTTGTTTCGGCTGTGATCTCCAATGTTTCCCAACGTAATTCTTCACCGCCCTTGTTTGGTTTAAGAGTGAGTGTTCCTTCGTCAAACACGCGAACAAAATAACCGTTTTCATATTTACCGACATCAAGTAAACGAGTTGTGTTGTTGACGGTAACATTACCGCGTCCGGCTTCACTGATTTCAAGATTATTGAGCAATGCAGTATCGGAAATCCGGTCAATTATTGTTGCGGTTGGTTCCATATTTTGAAGTTCGCCGACTAAACGAATCTCCGTAGGGTCAACACCGGAAGTTCTGTAAATCCGCCGTCCTGTCCAATTATCAGGATTGTCCGCCGAATCAACCGTTGGAATATCCGACAACAATAATTGTCCGCTTAAATTGAGTTGAATTTCATCACCGATTTGAACCGGTCGGCTTTCGTTGCCGGCATCATCCGTGTAAGTCATGTAATAGGTATAACTTTCTTTTGCGCTTAACCTATTCTGTTCGAGTTGTCGGTAATCGGGTTGTGAGGGATCGGTAATTGTTGCGGTGGAGCGTGTATCGGTAAAACTGTTGACGTTGGGGGCGAGCTCGGCAACCTGATAAAACGAATGTAATTCTGCCGCATTGCCAGAATAAACCGCACGATAAACCCGAAGAGACGAATACTCCTCAGGAATATCCGGCAAATCAGTTAACGAAACAGTATTTTGCCCGGATTGCAATGTAACAGGGTTGGTTGGAGCAGAGTAATCCGATTCAACTCCATTAGCGTCAACAAAAGTAAAAACGTAATAATAAGTTCCCGTCTCAATATTTCCAGTGCTGCCGGTTTCGCCGGTGATTGTGGTAGTTGCGATATTCGGGACCGGCAATGGTGTTGCGGTCAACATCTGCCCGCTTTCCGGTAATGATTTTGCAAGATCGGTCATTGGAGCGGTTCGCAAAACGGTTCCTTGTGTTCCGGCATCGCCTACCGCATCCATAATTCCTTCAATCGTAATATGTTGTGTTGCTTCGGCAATATGTGTTTCGCCAATAGGAATACGTAAATTGGTCAAGGTATCTGTTTGGATTCGGAACTTATCGTCGATGCCGTACCCCATGACATACATTCCGGTATTGGTAACAAGATCGAGATCGCTGTTAACTTTTAGGGCACCGTTGCGGGTGTAATATTGAGTTGTATCGTTTGGGGCGGCAACAATCAAAAAACCGTTACCGTTAATAGCAATATCGGAATTGGTCATCCCTTCTTGGAACGATCCTTGCGAAAAATCCGTTGTAACACCGGCAACTTCAACACCCATTCCAATTTGTATCGGATTTGTTCCTGCGGAATAACCTTGTCCGGCGGTTGTTCCGTAATGATAGTTGTACGCTAAAAAAGACGCAAAATCTGCTCGTTCCGTTTTGTAGGCGATAGTGTTGGCATTGGCAAGATTATCGCCGGAAACATTGATTGTCTTTTCGGACGCCCTCATGCCCATGCTGGCAATATGAATCGCTGATGCTAAATTAAGTCCCATAATATAATTGTAATAATATAATCAGACCGGAAATTGAGATGTAACAGTCTATTTTATTAACGACTACATAATTTAAATTGTCCGCAGATGATGCAGATTTTCGCAGATTATTTTAAAAAATTTTTTGAAAATAATTTTTCGTATTTTTTGTCTATTCTTCCTTATGTTTGTGTCGTTTCGTTATTTCGTACTCTCAAAAAATAATCTTTGAAAATCCACGAAGATCGCATATTTGCGAAAATCTGCGGACGAAAATCTGCGTAAATCGGCGCAATCTGCGGACCAAAATAGACCAATTACATTGAGGTGTCATCATTGTTAAATTCTGTCCTCGATTTTGTTCTTGCAAAAAACACTCAATCTTTATAATCGGACTTAAACAAGAACAAAAAACGGGTTTTTTAGAACAACTCTAACAAAATACCCAAATATCTTATTTTAAATTCTTCGGGTTATTTTCGGGGTATTTTGGAATTTTGGGAAAATTAGGGGAATAATTGTAGGTTGCTAATCAAGAGGTAGCCCAATGTTTCACCAAAGGTTTTTTACGCACGGTTGCCTACCACCTTCGGAATAATTTAACATCAGGTAACTTCTAAAAACATCAGGAACGCAGTCGTCTCGACTGCACATTGCCTGTAAAAAGTGCAGGCGAGACGCCTGCGTTCCTAAAAAAATGAGTTTTTAGAAGTTCCCTATAGTAATGAATCGAATCAACTTGCATGGACGTATGTGGTCGAAGGTATTTTAACTCACAACCATATTGATGATTTGTTGCATATTGCGTATGCAACGGTGTATGAATGTGATGTGATTGTGAGTTGGAATCGAAAACATATTGCCAAAGCAACCAAGATACAAAAAATAAATTTATGCAATATCAAAAATAATTATCGTTCAATTACTATTTGTACCCCTGAAGATTTTTTGACTATTTTCAATTAAGGAGAAAAAAAATGTCTAACATTCTCAAAGAACTCCGTAAATCTCGGAAAAGACGTTACCAAGAAACTAAAAACATGTCTTTGGAGGAACGTGCTGAATATTATCACGTAAAATCTGAAGAATTACAGCAAGAAATTGCGGAATACAAGAAAAAACATGGTATCAAAAAATAAAAAACAATGGGGCGGTTCTCGTCCCAATTCGGGTCGAAAATTGCTAGGGCCCGAAGCCAAAAAAACAATGAGTATGGTGATTCAACCGACACTTTTGGATAAAATAGACCTGTTGGCTCGCCAATACGGGCAATCCCGCTCGGTTGTCATTGAACACCTTCTTGAATCAGCATTATCAGCCGACCCAAAATAGTCGGAGGAAAAACATGCCGAGTTGATCAAAGAAGACGAAAAATATTATCAAAGAGTTGTTGAAGCAAACTTGTCAACCCAAACAAGGGAATGGTTCACCAAAATATTCAAATCCCCATAATGATCCAATCTATATGAGCGGCGGAGCAGGTTTTCCAATTACCTACAAAAAAGAACGCCGATTAAAAATGTTTGCCCCAATGGTTGATGAATTATTGGATGAGGAACTTGTTCATTTGTATATGACTATTTATTGTGATAAAAATTATCTGGAATTAAAAAAAGTTTGAAAAAGCTTCTTTGTTTTTCAAACTTTCTCTTAATTATTGAAACAGTCTAAACGCTCCCATGTTTAGACTGTTTTTTTATTTTCCGAATGAGATACCGAGTAGGATGTGTAATCGTTTTAGAATCATTAGTCCGGTCAATATTAAGTGGATTCCCAAAAAGTAATTAATACCGAATAATAGGAAATTGATCTGTAATTTTTGCGCACAATGGGTAATGAATATTAGAATCAGCATGAGAAATGAAACTAAAATTGAATAGGAGATATTACAGAATAATTCATGCAAAAGGATAATAATATTTTTAGTTTTTTTGGTATTTTGAGCGGGTTCTATTTGTTCTGCGGAACAAATTTTTGTGTAATATATCAGTGGAATTTTTGTTTTCGAGTCAAAAAATTGAGCAAAAATTCGCCCCGTAGGGGCAATCAGCAATAACGTAGGGCGTAGGGCAACGCCCTACGTATGGTTTCGCTGTAGTTGATAGTGGATAGCGGGTGAAATAATTCGTATTTACCGAAAAATCCGTCGAACCAGACTGATCAGTATAACCAGAGGAATCGGTAAAATCGGTGATACACAAACATTCGGCAAAAACTGAAATCAGGAAATTCACATGCGTATTTCAAACATACAAATACGATATACGCAATAATGATTATCAGGAACGGTTCTTTATTCCGGTAAATTTGAGTTATTGAGAAGGAGCGAAAAAATGGCAATTTCATCAGCAACAATTACACGCAGTTCTGTTGTTTCCGGTTTGAGTAACAACAATTACTGTTCAGTTTGCGGTAAGGCAACATCTGTAACTTCCAATATTTATGCAAGTTATGGCGGTCGGGTTGGCAACGATTCTTATGTTTGCGAAACATGCGGTAAAACATTGACTTCGCAAAAAAATTCAGTCGGTCAATCAACAAATTCCTTTTATACCGCATCCAGCGTAACATCGTCAGGTTACTGTTCGCAATGTAATACAGCATCTAACCAAACTACTTGGGCAGGAAAAATTACCACCTCCACATCATCATCATCATTGACTTCCTCAACCGTAAAATCAAGCGGAACAACTTATAGCGGACCAAGTTGGACAAAATAAAAAAAGTAAATCGGTTTGGGAATCTGTAATAAGAAAAAGATATTTTGTTTCGGATAAAATAAAAGTTTTTTTGAATAATTGATTCCCAAACAATATTTTTGAAAGATAGATGTTTAGAATCAGGTCTTAACAGAACTTGGTAAAAGGATTTTGAAGAATATTTTATGGTTGATTTCCTTCTTTTTGCGTTGGCGTCGGTTGGAATGACGCTCATATTGGTTCGCGGGACATTGTTTCAACCCTTCCGTGATTTTCTGGTGAACAGGGCGGAACAAATTCGGTTAAAACGAGAGCAAAAGGGTTCGTCTTCCGGTTTTACACTAACAGAGTTTTTACTGGGACTTATTTCGTGTACGCAATGTACGGGATTTTGGTGCGGATTATTTTGCGGTGTTTTCTTTATAACCTCTGATACTTGCTGGGTTTGGTTGAACAGTATCGGCAATCGTTATCTTTTCAATCGAATTTTGATGTTATTCTGTTGCGGAACGGCGGGGAGTTTTCTGTCGATGGTTAGTGATATTTTTATTGAGTGGTTATTTTTTTCAAAAATGCTGCTCATGCGTCGTTTTGATGACGAAGAACATCAACGATCAATATCCGCATTTTCGCCGGACAATAACGAAACAGAAAAATAATGTTTTGACGTTTTGTCTTGTTTGAATTTCCGAGGGCATTCCCAAAGGGCGGTTTTTAGGGACTTGTCAAAAAAACGGAAATCGGTAGAATAAAAAATCATTTTGATCGTTTATTTTTCAAAATGAATGATTCGGAGGATATGCGAATGGTGAGCGGGCTGACTCGAAATCAGTTGCCGGGAAACCGGTTGAGGGTTCGAATCCCTTGTCCTCCGCTAAACTCAATTTGTTTTCTGTAATAAATGAATACGAATATCGTCCCCGGATTTCGGCAGAACATCTGTTGGCGTAATATCTGTTTATTTTGAACACGAAATACACGAAACATCACAAACGATACAAAAATTATACGACAATGACAACAAAAAATTTTGTCATTGTCTATTTTCGTCCGCAGATGACGCAGATTTACGAGATGTGCATATCCGTAGGTTAAGTGAAGCGCAACCGCCGGTTATGCACTTCACACCCCTAACGGGGTTAAGAGCAAAAAACAATAATTCCACTGATATATTACAAATTTTTTTAAATAATATGCGAAAATCGGCGTAATCTGCGGACGATTGAAATTTTGTGTGTTTCGTATTAAAAAAATTAAAACAATAATGTCAAAATAGACCGTTACGAAAGTTGTTATTGGGAAGATTCTTATTTTTGGAGTTCTTTTTGGAAGCGTTCCAAAGATTGACGGAAAACGGCGGATTCGGGTGCCAACCGTAACACCTTTTCTTGCGTTTCAACCGCTTTATCATATTTTTTACCGAGAAAATAAACATGGGCTAATGTGTCCAGCCAACTACAATCTTCCGGTTCAATTTTGAGAGCTGCTTCGATTAACGCCAATGCAGAAACAAAATCGCCCCCTGTTCCGGCAAGAAGCCACGCTGCTTCATTGTAAACTTTGGCAACAAACCAAGCCCGGCGTTCCGGTTCAACCGCTTGATGAAGACTTCGTTCAATTTGCAATAAGGCTTTGTTAATCTTTGGTTTGAGTTCTTCCCGAAACACCGGATCGGAATCAGAAAGTTGATAGCCAAGTATTAAAATATCTATTTCGAGAAAATCATATTCCAAACCTTGACGAACAAACTCCATTGCTTTGTTCCATTCTTTTTTTTCAGCGGCTGCCTGAGCAAGACAAAGCAGGCGTTCTAGTTGGTATCGAACGGAAATCTGTCGTGCATTATTAAACATCTTCGAATACTCAACACTGTTGACCAGTTCGAGAACCTTATCGTAATAACGTACTGCTTCAGAATAATCACACAAAAATATCAGCGTTTTTGCAACATGAGAGTTTGCGTCGATTTTTAACAAAAGATTGGTACTTTCTTCACTAACCAGTTGGAGATGCTGCAATGCCCAGTTGAGCCGAAATCGTTCTTTCAAAATACGGCCGACGGCAAAATGATCATAAAATGGTTGTTTTACATCTTCTTCGCTGATGGAATTTAGCGGGTGTTCTGTCCCCAGCAATTCGGTACGAACCGCCAACGCCGCTCGAACACTTCGGTCACGCTCCTCCGTCATACCGGCAAGGTCTTGAATCTCCGCCAATGCATAAAATAGGAGAATATCATTCATGTTACCGGATTGAAAGGTATTGTTTTCCGGTTTTGATTGAAATTCCGCAATACGGTCGGTTAGTTGAAGAACTCGTTGCCGAATAGAATGATCCGTATTCAGTGGAACAGGGTAATTTACAGGTATTTTGGTTTGTTTGGCGTCGAGTTGCGATTTTTTTTCCGCAACCTCTTTCAGATTGTCAAGTTCGCAACGAAGTCCGGCAAACTCCGAAACCAATTGCAATAAATAATCGTCATCGGAATCGAAAAGCGTATCACGAATAGTACGAAACCATTTTCGTTGTTTGGACGGAATAGACGGCGGTAATGCCATAAGACATTTTGCCGCTTCCGCACGAAGAGAATATTCCGTATCAAACCGAAGTATCCGGCAAAGAGTCGGAAGTCCTTCACCATTGGGAGCATCGTAAAACGGTCGGGCAAGACACCATAAAATACCGGCTTTTTCCGTAATATCTGTACTAAAAGCATATTGAGTTATCCAAAAAGAAAGCGACTTGTCTTCCAACACCAGAAAAAGGGTTTCAATCTGAGCAAGAAGCCGTTCCGCACGATGAGCAATTTCAATATCTTTATCATTTTTGGCTCGCTGGAGTTCGGTAAACGCACCAACTCCAATTCGAAGCAATTGTAATTCCGCACGTTGACGAACAAGATAACTATCATCGCCAAGTTTTTGAATCAATTGCCGAACCTCATCATTCGGCAATACTTGATTTGCCGACGAATCTTTTACCGGTGAATCCTTTACCGACGAATCCTTTACCGGTGAATCTTTTACCGGTGAGGGGTTTATTATTACTGTTTCATCGCCGAAGATACGGGGTGTCAGTAATAGAATCAAAATACTAAACCGGAGAAAATGAAACATAATTTACCTTTCACAATTTTGAACGAAATAGGAAAAAATTTTTCGGCTGTTTGAATCGGTTTGCCAAGAAAATTCGGGATGCCATTGGACGGCAAAAACGAAGTGTTTCGCGGGGTGATAGACGGCTTCAACGAGTCCATCCGGTGCCGATGCCGCAACTCGCAACTCCGCCGCCAATCGGCGAATACCTTGATGATGAAAACTATTAACCGGAATTTCAGGAGTCTGAAGAATTTGAGACAATGGTGTTTCCGGTTTTACGGTAACAGTATGAACGGGTTCGTGATAAGGTTTTTTTTGGCGGTGTGAAATTGTAATTTCTGTTGGAAATTGTGTAGGAATATCTTGATAAAGTGTTCCGCCGAAAAAGACGTTCACAAATTGAATACCCCGACAAATTCCGAAAACAGGTTTATCAAATTCCAAAACAAATTCCAGTAATATTTTTTCCATTGTATCGCGTTCGGGACACAATGTTCCGCAACACTCTTCCGGTTGTTCACCGTAATATTCCGGTGCAATATCTTGACCGCCGCTGAACAGAAATCCATCAAAATGTTGTGCTAATTGCCGGAGTATCGAATTATCGGTTGTCAACGGCAACATTACGGGTATTGCTCCGGCATGTTCCAGTGCTTGCATGTAGCCGGGAAGCATCCAATAACTGTGACGCAACTCGTCGTAAAGCGGTACAATTCCAATAAACGGTTTAATTACGGGCATAAATGTTGATAGCGGATAGTGAGAGTTAATATACCAACTACACTTTAAAATTCGTTTTTTAGTAATATATCAGTGGAATTTTTGTTTGAACACCTTATTTTTACCTAATTTCTCCTAACAAAACAACCTCTGTAAAAATGAAGTTGGTGAAAATGAAATCAAAATCATTGTGAACATTCTATTGCTGGGAACTTCTAAAAACCTGTCTTGTAAAAATTTCGTAATGTTCCCAGACTGGAGTGTTCATTTAGGTAAACAAAAGGTAGGCAATGTTTCGCCGAAGGGCTTTCACACGCCATTGTGTTGGCGTATTGTGTCGGCGTACTGTGTCGGCACTCGCCGACTTGACCCTGGTGATGGTTGGAAATGAAAAACCAACCGTGTACAACACAATGAAAAACCCCAATAGTACAACGTTTCGGCGAAACGTTGCCTACCTTGGGTTTAACTAAATGAACACACCACCCTGTGAATACTAGGAAAATTTTTTAAAATATTTAAAAAACATTTAGAAAAAGACGAAAACCCTAATTGACGGTTTAAACTTTTTTGATAAACTGTGAAACTTAAATTGGTTGCGATTTGCCGTTTTTTGCCGCTTGTTTTGCGGTAAGTGAATCGCGATTATTTCAACAAAACCTTACAAAATAAGGAGTCTAACAATGAAAAATGTAATGACGTGTTTGATCGGGATTTTTGCAGGATTTTTTGCGAAAAGTCCGATGTTAAAATGGGCAAACCAGGGGGGGGGGGGCACTCTGTAGTGGAAAGTTGATAACGGATAGTGGAAAATGTTCGGTTTTCCGGTACTATTCGGCAAAATTCTCAACTCTTTTTCGCTCTTCACCATTCGGCTTTACATTGGTCGAACTTCTTGTGGTGATTGCGATTATCGGCGTGTTAATCGCTCTTCTGTTGCCTGCGGTTCAGGCAGCCCGCGAAGCGGCAAGACGTTCAATGTGTGTTAACAACATAAAACAATTGTCTATAGCGGTTCACAATCTACACGATACACTCAACCGACTCCCACAAACAGTTAACATTGAAGAAGTATATCAGTATTGCGCTAAAAATTCGCCTTCGACTGGTTTTACTTGGGATGTGGGAGGAGGACAACGTTGGCGTTGGAATTACATCTTACAGATTCTCCCTTACATGGAGCAACAGGCAATTTATGAAGATCGTGTCAACAGATTCGGTGCGATTTATTCCAATAGTGCTGCCGCACAATTCAAAAATTCAGCGTTTCTGTGTCCTTCCGATTCTAACAAGAGTTTGGATAACCGATATTTGAACTATGTCGGGTGCCGCGGTGATCTTGTTCCGAATTATCGTAATGACCCAGGTGATATTCGAGGTGTATTTCGAAAGGGGCGCGGTGCCAACGGGGAACCGGGTTCTTGTGATTTTGCTGTTGTTTCCGACGGACTT
>JAITIZ010000199.1 GCA_031279215.1 Planctomycetaceae bacterium | reverse complement strand
CGTTAAAATTCCGCTTGCGCCGCTATTAACTATTAACTATTAACTATTAACTAAATATGTTGCCCTTTCAGGGCGTTGGGGTGGGAGGGGGAACTTAAACCCACCCCGTTGGGGCGGGCTATAATACTAACGCCCTAGCGGGGCTAATATAAAAAATAAAAATTCCACTGATAGATTACTAAATATCGTAATAGAATAAAAAATATGGGTTCAACATGAAAGGAACCATTCGTTATGTCCAACAGCCGAAAATTGCCGATAGGTATTCAGGATTTTGAATACCTTCGTACAAACGATTATTTGTACGTAGATAAAACAGCCTATGTTTATCAACTGAAAACAAATGGGAAACCTTATTTTCTTAGTCGTCCGCGCCGTTTTGGTAAAAGTCTTTTCCTTTCGACACTCAAGACCTATTTTCTTGGTCAAAAGGAACTTTTTGTTGGTTTGGCGATTGCTGAGTTGGAAAAGGATTGGTTGGAATATCCTGTTTTTTACATTGATCTGAACGAAGAAGGTTTTACCGACACTAATTCCCTTCATAAAGCGTTGGACACAAATTTGAAGAGATTAGAAGAGCAATGGGGTAAAGATGAAACCGATACAACTCCCGCTTCCCGTCTTTCAGGACTGATTCGCCGTGCTTGTAACAAATTAGACCGTAGAGTCGTTGTTTTGATTGACGAATATGATAAACTTTTGGTAAACACGTTAGACAATCCAGAGGTTAATCAATCAATGCGTGAAATTTTAAAAGGCTTTTATGGCGTTCTGAAAAGTGCTGATGCTTATTTGCGTTTTGTTTTTCTTACGGGTGTGACCAAGTTTTCCAAGATTAGTATTTTCAGTGATTTGAATCATTTGAAGGATATTAGTCTGGACAAAGAATTTTCCGGTATCTGCGGTATTTCCGAAACGGAATTAGTTCAATATTGTCAACCGGAAATTAAGAAGTTATCCGAAGCGGTTGAATTATTTTACGAGGAAACGCTTGCCAAGTTGAAAAAACATTTTAACGGTTATCATTTTTGTGAAGACACGGAAGGGCAGTACAACCCTTTTAGTTTGTTAAACACGTTCAGTGCCGGCAAATTTCGTAATTATTGGTATTCAACCGGTACACCGACTTTTCTTATTCAAATGTTTCAAAAAAACAATTTTGAAATTAAGAATTTAGAACACGGTGTTGTCATTCCTGTTGATTCCATTAATGATTATCGTCCCGAATATCATAATCCCGTTCCCATATTGTATCAGAGCGGTTATCTTACGATTAAGAATTATGATACAAAATATAACGAATACACATTAGGATTTCCGAATGAAGAAGTGAAATACAGTTTTTTGAATGATTTGTTGCCGACCTATGTTCCGCAACATCTGATTCAGCAGAATTTTTCGGCTGCTGCTTTTGTGCGAACACTTGAGGCAGATAATGTGGACGGTTTTATGAAGATGATCCGTGCGTTTTATGCGGGTATTTCTTATGATAAGATGAAGAATGTCCAAAAAGACGAACAATATTATCAACTTATTTTTTACTTACTGATAACGCTTATGGGTCAATTTGTTCAAACGGAAGTCAAAGATTCTACGGGGCGAGCCGATGCGGTAATTCAAACATCTCATACCATTTTTGTTTTTGAATTTAAGATGGTCAATTACGGTACGGCGGAAGACGCTCTTACCCAAATAGATTCCAAAAATTATTTGCTTCCTTATTCGGCTGATGGACGAAAATTAGTGAAAGTCGGTGCAGAATTTAGTGAAACGGAACGAACAGTCAGGCGTTGGAAAGCGGGATGAAATTTTTCGTAATATATCAGCAAAATTTTCGTAATTATATTACAATTTTTCTTGTAAAATGGACTGAAATATGTTATACTTAATCCGTTATTTTTAAACTTGAGGAATTTTCTATGTACCGGACAGCCAACAAATCAAATCGGTTATTCAATCAATTATGCCGAAAAACGTTGAGTTTCGAGATTTTAGAAAATCGAGAACTTCTTTCGGCAAATACGATTGTTCAAAATATTCAAAATATTCTGGATGTTCAGGATGATGTCCCATTCATTTTGGAAACCGCCGGAGCAAATATTGCCGCTTCGGTTGCCGACAACACCTTGACAATCGAAGGAACAAACAATGACGATTGGGTAGAGGTTTACCAAATCGGCAGCAATTTTGAAATTTATGTTTCTGCTTCCTACGGAACTTCTTTTACACGACTTGGTTCAGCATTTAGTGGTATTACTTCGATTGTTTTTAACGGTTATGACGGCGATGATACATTTAAGGCATTGTACAATAATGTTTATGTTGATATTGCTTGTACAATTAACGGCGGTAACGGTAATGACGATTTGACGGGCGGTTCCGGTGCGAACACGTTTAACGGCGGTAACGGTAACGATCTGCTTATTGGCGGAACCGGAACGAATCTTTTTTACAACACGGGAATCGGTAGTTCAGCGTTTCTCTGGCGAAGTACAATAAATAACGGTGATAGTTGGGTAAGCGGAAGTTCAATCACGTCAACGGCTTCCGGTCAAGACGACGCTAATCTTGTTTTTAAAAATACAGGAATGAATGACGTAACGCTTTTGTCATGGACGGATTCTGATTTTTTCGGTGTTGTTGATACAATCCGCTACGTTTACAATCTTTTGGGAAATTACAAGTTTTTTTGTTCCCAGTATCAGACTCAGGGTAATATGTTTATTGCTCAACACGGCGATCTTGGAAGTAATGTTGCCGGAATGAATGGCGGCGGTACGATTATTCTGGATTCTTTGTACACATCAAGTAATTATGTCATCATTCACGAATTTGCACATAACTGGCATCATTCATCTTATTACCAGCAATTAGCCGCAATTTCTTGGAACGGTAATTCCAAAAAATCCGGTTCAAAGGCTGGTGATTTTGCCAGAGATTATGGAGCAACAAATCCTCATGAAGACTGGACGACCATGTTTGAAGTGGTTTTGGTAGGCGACTCTATTCCTGAAAACGCAACAGATAAATGGTTTCAAAAAGATACGATTGTCAGGAATTTTCTAAACGATATTGGTGAATTTAAGTATTGGGGTCATTCCGAAATTGTTGTTACATCAGCGTCAGAACCGGTAGGAAATCAAAGTAACGTCTTATCGCTTCAAAAAGCCGTTTTCTATGCCGGTCAGAACACAGTAATAACATTCGCTGATTCTCTGAAAAATCAAACTATTTCTCTCGAAAATAACAAACTATTAACGCTTCGAAGTAAAGGACTTGTTATCGACGGAACAGGACAAAATATCAGTATTAATGTTGGTCAGAACGGACTTTACGTTATAACAACAGGCGATATAACGTTCAAAAATTTAACCTTGATCGGAGGAACCGGAGAGAGAATTGGATATATTTTCGGAACGTTGTCGCTGATCAATGTTATTGTAACGGGAAATATTAATAACGAATCGACTTTCAATATCCAATCCGGCGGTTCTATGTTGGTGATGAATTCAATTCTTGCCGGGAATAGTTGTTCCACCCGTGCAGTGATTCTCTCGTTTGGAACACTGGAAATCACCAACTCGCTCATTGTCGGAAATCAGGGCTATTCGTTGAATTTGCAGGCGAAATCAAAAACGACCATCAATAATTCGCATCTTGTCGGCAACACCAATGCTATTGTGGTTTTGTCTGATTTAACCGTCAACAACTCAATTCTTGCCTACAATAATTCAGACGGTAACGATTTTTCCCTGCAAAACGGCGGCAAAGTTAAAATAAACGCTTCATTAATTCGGTATTTGCCGTCAAAAACAAATATCACACTTGATTCTGATTCCCGTTACTCAACCGATGCGTCAAGCAAAATAGATCCGAAATTTGTAAATTTCGCAACAGGAACATGGACAACAGAACTTTGGAAAACATGGAATTTACATCTTATTGAAAACGACTCTCCCGCATTGGGAACGGGTAAAATTGCGTTGGTTCCGGTTGGTGTTACAAAAGATAAAGAAGGAAATCCAAGACATAATCGCGGTGCGGTGGATATGGGAGCGTATCAACATCCATACGTGGTTGGCGACTTGCCTTCCGATTTTGGTTCGACTGTTTCCGCTTCCGGTGTTACAACAAATTCCGTAACAATTACATGGACAAAACCGGATAAAAAATATTCCGTTGCAGGAAATAAATACACCGTCCGGCTGAAATCCGGCGGCGATTGGATGGAAATCGAAACAACAACCAAAATAACAGTAACAATAACAGGACTTGATGCCGGAATAGATTACGAGTACATGATTACCGCAACGATTAATAATATTCCCGAAGTGATTCTCGTATCCGGTACATTCAAAACTCGTCAGGCTGGAGACGGAGCCGTGTCGGCTGTTGGTGCTGTTACTGAGGTGAAAACAACGGTTGCGTCGAAAGTTCAAGTCGGGACGAGTAAAGTTGATGCCGTTAAAGTTACGTGGAAAGCACCGGTGAATTATACCGGCGGATATAAAATTACAATTATTGCCGTCGATTCAGGAACCAATACTCCTCAAACCAACGGAACACCGATTGAAATTACAGTCAACCCCGGCGCAAAACTTGAAACGTTTATTCCTCATTCTCAACTTACATCGGCAACCCGTTATCAAGTTATTGTTAAAGCCGATGGTACGTTTGCGGCGGCGGTTCCCTCGACTCCGACGTATTTTAATTTTGGCAACATTAAAAATCCTGAACCGGTTCCAATTACCGGAAGTTCTGGAGTTTCGATTTCTAAAATTGCAACACCGACAAAATCAACTACCGCCAATATTATTACGGCAACTTCCGCAAAAGTTTTTTGGAAAGATTCTGTAACTTCAGGAGTAGTGTTGCAATATAAAATCTTGGTTTATGATACAAATAAAGCGTTGATTGATTATGCTTATGTTGCCGCCGGAACACAGGAATATTCCATTAACGCAACATTAACACCGAAAAGCAAATACACCGTTGAAATTTATGCCGTTGCGGCAGCCGGAAAATTCAATGAAAAGTTGTCTTCCAAACTGAGTATTTCCGTAACAACAAACGATTATCCGGCGTCAACCGTTAAAGTGAATACGAAACAGATTACAATTGTTTCCGCTGAGGGCTTGACCATGACCGAACCGACAAAAATTCCGCCGGGTACGGTTTTCAATCATTATGTTGAATACACTGAGGTGGCGGATGCCAAAGGCAAACCGGATTGGAACGCCGCTACGGTGGAACAAATTACCAATAAAACGTTTGATCTCGGTTCACAATTAAATCCGAACACGCAATATTTTGTACGGATAATTTCCATCAATGCGTCAGAATTTGCGGCGGCAACACAAGTGGTCTATGGAAAAGAAACGAAATTCAAAACGGCGGCAATTCCTTTGGCAACATTTACCAAATCCGGTTTTGCTTTGGACACAAATTACAATTACGGAATTAAATTTGGAATCCAATCGCCGTCTCAAAATGATACGAAAAAAATGTTACCGTCTTCGCCGGAAACGTCGTTTCAATACCAATTGCTTGTTGCTAATGACAAAGCGAAGATTGATAAAACCACAGGAATTCTTAGCGGAGCAGAAAATTTGGGCAATATTACAGTTACGTTAGTTAGTGATCCGCGAAAACCGTATTTTGTTTCCGGTGTTATCACACTTTCTGATATTGCTTCTGTTTTTGACGATTTTTCGCAACTGAAATCGATTCAGTTTCAATTAATTATCACATACAACAATTCCAATTTAGGCGGTAATTTTGCAACACTTCCATCAAAACCGTTGAAATTTACTTTACCGAAATGGTCATAACATGAAATATACATGAAATGAGGAAACAATATCAAAGCCCAGAAAACAAAATATAGAGTACTGTTTTACGCTGATACTTGTTGCTTCGTTGGGGCAAAATATTGTACAATAAATAAAACTTAATTCTAAAGTACAAAGAATAGATTATCGTAAGTTAGCAGTTTTTTGAAAATAAAAATAAATTGTAACACTCGTAAACGATAGTATTCACAGACAATAACATCTATAAACATTTATAAACCGTAACATGAAACAATGACCGATCATATTCATTCACATAGTATTGCCGATCTTGACGAAGTTCAACTTGATTTGGGACGTCGTGATCGGTGTGGTTTTCCTGAAGTGATTTACGGTGAAGGTAAGACCAAAGAAACAATTTTAAAGATTTTTCGTTCACTTAAAGAACATGGACTTGATGGATTTGCAACACGGATTGATGCGGAGAAAGGACAATTTCTTGAACAGGAATTATTGACAGCCGGTTGGTTGTTTCGGTACAATTCTGTTGCGCGGACATTTCGGCTTTTACCGGATTCTGAACCGCCGACAACAACAACAACATTTTGCGGTAAAATTGCGGTTATTTCGGCGGGAACGAGTGATGCACCGATTGCGGAGGAGGCTCGTGAAACAGCATTATGGACAGGAGCGGATGTGGTATTTATTCAAGATATTGGAGTTGCCGGACCTCATCGGTTGCAGGCGAAGTTGCCGGAGTTTCGGGATGCGGATGCGATTGTTGTGGTTGCCGGTATGGAAGGGGCGTTACCGAGTGTTGTCGGCGGTTTTGTGTCGTGTCCGGTAATCGCCGTGCCGACAAGTGTTGGTTACGGCGCAAGTTTCGGCGGTCTAGCCGCTTTACTTGGAATGTTAAATAGTTGTGCGTCGAATGTTACGGTTGTTAATATCGATGCCGGTTTCAAAGCAGGTTATGTCGCCGGGCTAATCGCAAAAAGAAGAACAAAAAATGAAAAATAAATTATTGTTTCGGAATTTTAGAGAAGCCGCCCGCTGATTACGCAGATAAATAAAGCAGATAAATAAAGCAGATAAATGAAAAGGGACAATGCTTCACCGAAAAATTGTCCCCCGCCATTGCGTTGGTAATTATGATCGCAACATGACATTGAATTATATTGTCGAAGATAGTATTCGTTCCGGCAAATCATTTAATGAAACACTCAACGGTCTCGGTAATGTTACTAAAACTCACACATCAAACGGTTTGTTTGATTTTGCTGTTGATCGGTAAGTTGTTGGTATGTGAAACTTATTGGGAAAATAAAACGAAAACAATATTTTTATCACGATTTTAATTATGAAGACATATCGTATTGGAATTCTTGGTTTTGGCATGATCGGTAAGGTTCATGCTTTTGCTTATGCGGCGTTGCCGTATTATTCGGAGCCGTTTGACGCAACATTTCAAATCTCCCATGTTGCAACAGCTCATCCCGAAACAGCGGAGAAAGCAAAACAGCTTTGCAATGCCGAAACAGCAACAACCAATTTTCGTAATATTACGGAAAATCCCGATATTGATATTGTTCATATTTGTACACCGAACAATCAGCACTTCGAACCGCTGGTTTCCGCTATTCGGAACGGTAAACATACTTATTGTGACAAGCCGCTCACAACTTCGCTTACCGAAGCCGAATATATCCGAAATATTCTTGATACGGAAAAATATACCGCAACAAATCAGATGACTTTTCATCTTCGTTTTTTTTCGGCGATTCAAAAAGCAAAACGGTTGATTGATGAAGGGCAACTCGGACGGATTTATCAGTTTCGGATGGCGTATCTTCATTCGAGTAACGCTTCACCTTTAGTTCCTTTTAAGTGGAAACATTCGGAGTTTGGCGGAGTTGTTCGTGATTTAGCGTCTCATCTTTTTGATTTGACCGATTATTTGGTTGGTGCATTGGATTCGCTTTTGGCGGAAACACAACATGCAGTACGAAAACGTCCCGTTTCAAAATCAAATTCTGATTTGACGGATGTTCCGGCGGAAGACGCTGTAACAATTTTGGTGAAAACCCGAAACGAGGCTCACGGAATTTTAGAAGCAACTAAATTGGCAACAGGCAACGAAGATGAAATGCGTTTCGAAATCAATGGAGAAAAAGGTTCGATTCGGTTTAGTCTGATGAATCCGCATTTTCTGGAATTTTTCGACGCAACTGTTTCTGACAAACCGTTTGGCGGTTATTCGGGTTGGCGGCAAATTCCTTGCGGCGGAAGATTGGAACGTCCTGAAACAGAATTTCCGTCGCCAAAATCAACAACCGGTTGGGTTCGTGCACATATTTCCAGCCTGTCAAATTTTTTACACGCAGTTACAGAAAATCGTCCGGCATCGCCGGACTTGTTGCAAGGAATCAAAATTGACCGATGGATTGACGCCGTTTTCCGTTCGGCAAAAACACAAAGCAGAATTATGGTCGAATGAATTAAGTAGTGAAGTTGAGTTTTTTCGGTAACGGTCTATTTTTATTAACCACAACGGATACAGAGTTCACAGAGATTTTTTGTCCATTCTCAAATGGGGCATCTCAAATAATTTCTATTATCCATGAATTTTCACAAATGATCACGAATCAGTAATTTGTGAAAATTTGGAAAATTCGTGGACAAAAAAGAGTTTGTAAAAGAGTTTGTAAAAGAGTTTGTGGAGTTGCCGTTTGTGCTGGCGGAATATCCGCCGATAGGTTCTTGAAGCCCGCCTATTGATGTAAAATGGAGTATAAGAATTTGACCAACAAACAACGTTAGGTAATAATTGATTGGGTAACATTATGGGCCGCACCTCATGGCATCCGGCGTTTTTCGGGGCAATAAAACTTGAACTCGATGAATATCGTAACGTATTGAAATTCGAATCCGAACACCAATTAACTACTGATCCGTTGAAAATTGATGTCGTGATCATCAAAAAACGCAGGAATATTGAGATTAAGAAAAATATTGCCCGTATTTTTCAAAAGTATAATATCGTTGAGTACAAAAGTCCAAATGTTTCGGTCTCAATTTACGATTATTATAAAAAACCCAAGCATACGGTTGGTTATCTGCGTCGTTTAACCGTATCAACTTTAAACTGAAGTTCCGGATAAAATGGTCTTATTTTTTTGTTTTAAATTTATATTTATTCAGGAGATGCGTCAAATTTTGACTTAAAAAAGTGTAGCCGTGTAACAATATTTTTTACACTACTATTGATAAATATTGATGATGAGTCATAATAAAGCCATGCACGTTGCCAAAATTCCTAATCGTAATTCTGCTCCGACCTACCTCCTTCGCGAAACTTATCGTGAAGGCGGCAAGGTGAAGCACCGTATTCTCGGTAATATCACCTCGCTCGGTTCTGAAAAAATCCGTAACCAATTTGGTCTCAATCATGTTACGATAGTTGGAGATTGCGGAATGTTGACGGGAGTTCAGATTCAACAATCACAAAAATACCATGGTCTCCGTCATCACTTGACACTTCGCAGCGAGTCTCTACGTCATCTGCTTGAACTCGGTATTTTTAATCGTTCCTTTTTGGACGAAAACCATTTGTCAGAAGTAACCGCCGATGATTATCATAAAGAACGTTTTATTGTTTGTCATAATAATCCGTTACTGGAAAAACGTGTTCGGGCTCATTTTTTCATTTGTATGTTGTCATATTATGTCGTGTGGCATCTCCGTCGAGTGTGGGCTGCGTATCTTTTTAGCGACGAAAACCTAGACGAAACAAGAGCCAACCGTAATCCAGTTGTAACAGCGACACCCAATAAAAAAACAACCGCCAAGAAAGCAAGAAACGCCAAAATCAAAATAACATCAAACGAAAACGATACAGAAATCGAATCGGGAGAACATCGGGTGGAAAGTTTTCAAACCATACTAAGTCACTTGGCAACCATTTGTCGAAATGATTGCCGGATGACCAAGGAAAACAAGATCACCTTTAACACTTTCACCATTCCAAACTCATTTCAGGTGACATTATTAAACCAAATTAAAACCATCACCATTCCAAACAAACCCCAAGAATAACCTTGTAGCCAGTTCAAGACAGTCCGATTTTTCATAAATTGATTGCCTATAAGGACTTAACAAAAATTAACTCCGGAACTTCGGATTCAAAATTCCATCCGAACAGCAATTGATCATCTCTCCACAAAATTTTATAAAATGGTTTAGTGTGTACCACAAAATCATGAAGTGTGATTCACAGTTTTATTGACTGTAGGAATCTGGAAGTGAATATTGAATTATGGAGGCGAAATCACAATAAGCATTAACTGTGGTGAAAAAATCTTATAACTTGATCTTTCAATCATTTTGCTTTATTGAACGCACCATACACTCTCCAAGAAATATACATAAAAAGCCGAGATTCATTTTATGTATATTTGTAAACTCTTATAAATAAAGAAGTTAAAGCAAGAAAAAATATTTTATACATATACACAAAAAGCCGACAAGTGTATATCCCCCATTTTAACAATTGCCTATACTACGTATTTTCACATAAAAAACAAAAAGACAAACCACCTCTAAAAATATCTTTTCTAAAAAATATGACATTATAAAAGAGATGTTTATGAAAATTATTATGATTGAAAATTGGATTATTCAGAGTATGCAATACATAAAAAAAACACCCATCAGAATATACTGATGGGTGCCCCGATTATGAGTGATTTAGGAATGACTATATTATTAGTCAACTATTTAATACACTCTTAATATCATTCGCTTGCCCCCAGAGAACCTGTAATAATGTTGCATCTGTATCGGCAAGGCAACGTGAAACTTCGTTTTGACGAATTCCGACTCGTTTGGCGAACTCCATTTGGGTTGGTCGCGGAAGTAAACTTCCGGTCGCGTAATAATGATCTTTTGATGCACGAAAATGTTCCTTCATCTCGTCAATCAATTTCTCAATATTAGCGGCACGATTTCCACGTTTTGAATGTTGCCGTTTTGAGTTTTCTTTCACTGACGGTTCCAACTCCGTTTCAATCAACTTCATGTCAACACTCAACCGACAGGCTTCATCCATTGTTCCAATCGTTTCGATACTGAAACAAAGATGTTCCGGTAACATTTCTTTGAGTTGTTTTTGAAGTGGATCGGTCGGTGTTAT
>JAITIZ010000141.1 GCA_031279215.1 Planctomycetaceae bacterium | reverse complement strand
CATCGTGTCAACATTCGTCAGATAAAAAAAGTAACGTATTTCAGGAAATAATAATCGTTGCCCTTCTTTAACGAGAATTGTTTTGCGAAGTATCACTAAACGATAAGGCCGAGAACATTTTGTGGGACAATAATCAATTTCCGCAACATCTTCATGCTCCAAAACAAAGTTTCGATAACCACGTTCCTGAACAATATTCTCTTTGACCTTGGGACGAAGGTTGGACCAGAGCAGAAGGTGTGACGTTGGGGTTGTTAAAAAAACGCCAGGCTGTTTGAGTAGCGGCAAAACTCGAGAGAAGTTCGGCAGAAGGACTGATTCCGGTAACGTTTGATTGACGATGGTTCAAGTGGGATAAAACCAACTCGGCACAACGAGCATTAAGACGTTGATCACCGAGATCGAAGGAAAATGGAAGAACAAAATTCCTCAAACATGTTGCCTCGGAAACTCCAAGATTGGTTGGGGAGTCAGAGGGAAAAACGACGCAAACGGTTTCGGTCTGACAGAATGGCGTATCGGTAAGACAGAACAATCAAACACGGACGAGGTCAACCCCGTCGTTAAACTCTTTTGTTGAAAATAAGGTTGAATAAGGGGGCATGTTTTACCGTGTAAAGGATAAAACGTTATTGAATCGTTGGATTCAGATTTCACCATCAACAGTATTTGAGTTGAGATGTTCTTGTTTTTCCCATCGGGCTAGAGCTTGAGAGGTAATGAAAAGGTTGAAGATTGTTACGAAAGCAATGAAACCGAGTGAAAGTTGGGCAACCGTGTTGTGTGAAATTTTATTGAGTTGTTCTGGAAATTTCAGGTAGAACCAGGTAATAAACACAAACAGTAAATAAAGAGGTGAAACATATTTCATTACGAACCGGAAAAAATAGGGAATCCGAATTTGTGTTCCGCGTTGGAGTTCGGCGAGGCTGGCGTCAATGTTCCATGTCCAACTAAAAATGATAATCTGAACCTCCGCCATAATAAAAATCAATACGTTACAAACCCAAAAATCCATTGTATCCAGAGCCGTCAGATTTTTTGTAAAATAAGCCGTAAAAAATGCCCCAAAAGCCGTAATCACTCCAGCAATCGTAAGACTGGATTTTCGACCAATTTGAAGACCTTCTTCGAGAAGCGTGATTGCCGGTTGAAGTGTCGAAATCGAACTTGTTACTGCCGCAAGAAACAACAAAAAGAAAAACAAAAAACCAAACATTCGTCCCATCGGCATTTGATGAAATACCTCCGGTAATACCTGAAAACCAATCGTAAAAGAACTGTTAAGATTTTCTGGAGTTAGAAAAGCGGGACCAAGAAAAATGTAAGCAGCCGGAACAATCATCATTGCCGCAATAACCGCTTCACAAAATCCATTGCCCGCCACCGCTGTCAGACTGGAAAGTACAATGTCATCGTTTCGCCGTGTGTAACTGGCATACGTACAGATTACTCCAAAACCTAATGATAATGAAAAGAAAACTTGTCCCGCTCCGGCAAGCCATGTTTCGGGATTTGAGAGTGATTCCCATAATGTTTTGTTTGGTTGCGACGGGTTCCAGACAAAACCCAGACCATCAATAATACTTTGTCCTTCTATTCCTGTTGGATTACCAAGCGTCAAAACACGAATCATAATAATCAGCGAACATACCAGCAATGCCGGTAACGCCCAAGAACAAAACCATTCAATACCCTTGACAATACCGCGATAAATCAAAAAATAATTGAGCAATAAACAAAATACCATACAAAGCAAATTGAAATTCAACAAACCATATTGAAACAAGGCACCATTGGCTTTTAACCCGACTGTTTCTATGAACAGTTTATTGAAATCCGTACTGGTTCCGAGTTCCATCCAACCGAAAAGATAACGTAATGCATAAACCAGACACCATCCTTCAATAAATATGTAAAACGACGTAATAATAGTCGTCAAAGTTACACAAAACGAACCGGCATACGCCATATTCCGTTTTCCTGTTACGCTGCGAAAAATGCCGGGGGCAGAATGATAACCGCGAATTCCGGCGTAACGCCCAAGCATCCATTCCGCCCAAACAATCGGTAACCCAATCAGAAAGAACGCAATAAAATACGGAATCATAAATGCGCCGCCGCCATACAATGCCGCCTGACCAGGGAAACGTAAAAAATTACCCAACCCAATAGCACTACCCGCAACCGCCATGATAACACCAAATTGAGTTGTCCAATTTTCCTGCTTTGTTTTTTTCTGTTTCATCGAAGACTTGTTGCAAATTTTGTTGGCGTGAAAGAAATAGTATCGGAAAAAATGATACCGGAAAATGTGATACTTGCAAGAGAACCAGCCGAATAATGAATATTACTTTCCGTTACGGTCGTATCGGTACGGATATCATCCGCATCGTCAGAAGAATACCAAAAAATCGGCAATACTTTTTGAAAAATCTTTCGCATGGCAAAAAAACAAATTCGTAAATTCAACAGGAACTATATAGTTACAATTCCAATGAATAGTTACATGGTGTTATGGTATTTACGGTATGAGAAAGACAATTAATCGTTTGGGACCATGAACACCAAGAATCAATATTTTTTCAATATCGGCGGTTCGGCTTGGTCCGGTAACAATTACAAATTCACCATTGGTTGCAGTTTCGAGTTTGGGTTTTACCTCACCCCAAACTGCCGGCAGATTTTCACGAAGCATTGACTTTTCGGCAACAACTATCGAAACCGGCATTAAATAGGTTGTTAACCGATCAAATGCAGTTGACGCAGAAAAAAAACAACTCCCTGTGTCAGCAAGTAAATATTCCGGCGAAACAAGACCAGCATCCAGTTTTGCCAACTCTTCAGGAAGATTACCGGCAAAATTCGATGTTGCAAAAACAAAATTCCTGGTCTGTAACGGATTCTTTTGTTGTGTATTCGGTTGTTGTGTATCCGGTTGCGGTGTATCCGGTTGCGGTGTATTCTGGGGATTCTGTATATTCAATGTATTTTGTGTATTCAATTGTTCCGCGATTTTACGGCTCAACGGATGATCAAACACCGCCAATTGAGTTGCGTTGATTGTGTTCAATAATTCATCAATCTGTTGAACCGCATGAGAAAAATCGTTGCACAAAACAAATTCACCCTTAACCGTTTCGAGATTTTTTTGAAAATATTCGGTTATTTCGGTCAGGGAACTGCCGTGAATATCCCAAACTTTGGGTATTGCCGGAATTTCCAGAGGTGATTTTTTCCGATCTTCAAGAGCGGAATGAATTCGAGACAGAATGGATTTTTGGGTTGCCATAAGCGTGTGTACAGTAGAATGATCTGCAATTTTTGTAATATTTTTGTAATATTTCAGTGGAATAATTTTTTTGGTTCTATTTTCGTGGTCTTTCCTTAATCTCTTATGGTAACTTCTAAAAAGTAATATTAGGAGGAACGCAGGCATCTCGCCTGCCCTGTTTTTTTACAAAAAACGCCTAAATATGCGGTCGAGACGACCGCGTTCCTTCTAACAATAAATTTTTACATTAGGTTTTTAGAAGTTCCC
>JAITIZ010000139.1 GCA_031279215.1 Planctomycetaceae bacterium | reverse complement strand
CGAACCGCAATGGCGCAACCGTTTATGGTTGGACTTGAAGCGTATGTTGAAAGATTAAAATTTGTTGTGAAAATGTGGGAGAGTACGCCGTTTGGACGTAAAGCGTTACAACAAGCGGAGGAACGAGCGGAAAAATTTCTTGAGAAAAACAAATACGGATTGTATCGCGGTGAAATATTGCTGGATATTGGAACAGCGCACTTAGTGAGTTTTTTCGATGTGGACAACGGCGAAAAATGGTTAACTCGTGCGGCGGAATGGTTTGATAACGTACAACAATTTGATAAAGACCTGAAAGATTTTGAACTTCCCGAATCGGTACGAAAAGTTTCCCAACCGCCGAAAAATGAACGTTATCGGGATGAATGGACAAATATTAGATTATCGCAACCCAAACCTGGTGATTTTTTCAATCGACGGACATGTAATTGGTACATAAATTCGAAACAAAAAGATGTGGTACTTCTTCTTGGATTGATACCATTTACAAACGGCGATTTTGAAAATGCCAAACGATTATGGGATAAACTTCCAGTTTTGGATAAAGAATTCTACGAAGAACAAAAGCAAGTAGGAAAAGAAAGTACAATAACGTATGCCAGATTGATTTGGGATTTGGAGAATCAAAAAACATCACTTTATGCAACACCAGAGGAAATGTCTGTATTTGATCAACCTCATTTAAAACTTGCTGTATTTTTAGCGGATATGGATATGGAGAATGAGAATTATAAAGCCGCTGAAAAGAAATACCGTAGAATCCTCGATATGCAAGAAGTAAAAGTAAAAAAAGATCGTTCTTCGTATGTCGTTTGTGCACTGGCAACATCTCTTCTTATGCAATTTAAAACAACAGAAGCAATGAAATTTTATATGTTTTTTGCTCCGGGAGGAGTTTTTGAAAAATCGGTATCGGCTCCTAAAGCACTGCTAAATTATGCAGGATATATGGCTCAATCGACATATAAGCAGGAGAATTTTGAAAAAGGCATAAAATGTTATGAATACATGATAAGCCATTTTCCACAAACTCCGCAGGGACAAGACGCGTTATTTCATATTGCAGATTGTTATGTACGAAATGGGGACACTACAAATGCCATTCGATTTATGACAATGTATATTTCAAAATATCCGAATGGAGGTTATTGTGAACACGCAAAGAAATTTGTAGCAAATTATAATTGAGCTCCAACATACTTTTTTCTCATATTTGAAAGGAATATTTAAATGAAAAAATTAACAAATAGTTTAACAAGTTATTACTTGTTGTTTTTTGTAGGATTGTTTTTGTTTAATGATTATGTTCAGTCGCAGACTGCTGTTGTTACCAACTCTGCCACTGTTCACAAAACTGCTACGGAAAAAGCAAATGTTGAATCCTTGATGGTTACAGTTGTACCTGGAAATGGAAGATCATTTGTTGATAGAAGTGGTCATGTTGTTACTAATGGTGGTTTGTCGTGGACAATCCGTGATATGGAAAATTATTCAAGGTTACTTTATTATTACAAGACGCCAGGTGCAGATGACATAACAAGTGCCCCTGTTATGTTCGCAAATCTTGACAGCAATCAGGGACAATGCCATGCCTGGATGGATTTATTGTTACAAACAATTCGTGCGCACGGTATTAACAGTACTTCAGTGTCATTACTAGCACCATCACCTTATACAGCGTTTGGCGTAAAAAACTTAACATTAAACCCTAGCGGCGGTGATCCAATAAGCAATTCGGGAATACCAGGTCAAAACATGCCAACACCTGCTTCAAAATTATTTGCAGTACATTATATGGTGCGGACTCCTAACAATGGTTCTACTGAAATTTATCTTGATCCATCGTATGGAGTCTTTAAAAATAATATTTCGGATTATACTTGTGCGTCAATTGATCTCTGGAAAGGCGGGGTTCTTCTTCCTAATTGGACGTATGATAATAATGCCATACTTGTACCAAGTTTTTTTTGACATTGAAAAAAATATTTGTTGGTATATTCCCATTTTTGATAAAAACAAATATTTCCAAACTGTATTTCACATATTTTTTCGTACAATTTTCAATTTACTATAATTTTGTTTTAAGGAGTATTCGTTATGTATTTTTATTGTTTAAGATTTGTATTGGTTTTGGCTATGTGCTTTATTCCTGTTGCATCTTTATGTGCTCAACAGAATAACGACCGTCCCTACGGCACCACCGAAAATGACAGATCGCTACCATCATTGCCGCCGCCGTTACCGCGACAAACATTACATTTTGTACCGCCTGTGGTTAAAGAATTTAAATCGGTATCGAAACAATCTTCAGTAATGTTAAATAATGATACATTTATATTTATTGATCCCAAAAAACCGACGGTAAAAACTCCTGTAACATTAAACAAGGAGGAATTTATGGTAACTATTGGACCTTCGTCTGATGGTGGCATGCTAATGCTTGCGATTCACGAATTTAATCGAACATTTTATAGTGTTCAGATAAAAGATAACGATTCAAAACGCGGTGTTTGGCTTTCTGAATTACCAGAGGGTTTTCATCGTAAATTTTATCTTTTTTCGTACAGAACTAATGAAAATTACTTAGCATGGATTACAAATAATGTTATTCGTTTTAAGGAAATAACTAACAACGAAGATATACGTAAATTATTAGAAACAACAATACAATTAAGCAACGATCCTGGAGTTTACATGATTCCTATAAAAAATATGACAGATGGTATCTTTCATATTGCACATATTGATGATGATACAAATAATATGGAATTACTTGGTATTGATAAAAAGAACAAAAATGATTTTGAAGTGAGAGCAAAAAGTAAATTAACCGGAGCGGAGTTCTCGTTTGTAACTAATATTTCAAAATCACGCGAAAGGATAAAAACATATAATGACAATCGCGGGACAATGCCATTACTAAAAGACATCATTCCTTCTATTGTATTATGGGAACTTTCTCCTGATATGATTAAAGCTGTGAGAGATTTTGAAGAAAAAGGCTATCGACATTGGATAGAAGAAGCTGACAACAAAACTATTGTCGCAAAATTGATTGAAACGAAAGATGACGAGATTGTTGTTGAAACATTCCAAGGCAAACAAGTAACTCTAAAAATAAATACGCTCATTCAACGAGATCAAGATTATATAAAGGAAAAAGAATTAAAAAAGAAAATCAAAAACATCTGGTGAAGATATTGTAAATAATTTACCGGACTATTTATTGTTTTATAAATCGAGTGTTTTATTTTCCATCTTCAATTTTTTTGTTCAAAAACTCAGTAATCCGGTTGTTTTTTTGTCGGCATAAAAATCAACTTCAATTAAGTTACAAAATTTATTGCTGAATGTGTCTAATCCAAACGTTAATTTCAAATATTCTGTTGACGATATTATCTGGAAAGTTCGCACGGCGTATGCAACAGGAATGTATCAATTATACGCCGATTGTCTCTATATTGAAAACAATCGCGGCGGTGATATTGCAACAGGAAATCAAACACCGGATCGAATTGAAGAAATTCGGATTGAACTCACGAAAGATATTTTCGTGCGGAATGTTGCGCCGACCTTGGTGATTTTCATTACGATTGTCCAACAAGTTGACAAAGACCGTTGGACAAACATAAAATTATCACAACCGAAACCAGGTGATTTTTTTTAATCGTCGAAGTTGTTCGTGGTACATGAGTTCAAAGCAAAAAGACCTTACTTTAGTTCAAGGATTAATTGCTTTTGCAAACAATAACACTGAACAGGCAAAAGAATTTTGGG
>JAITIZ010000088.1 GCA_031279215.1 Planctomycetaceae bacterium | reverse complement strand
ATTCAACATCAAAAAACGAAGGTTGAGACATGGAATGGAAAATGAGGTTAAAGGAATAAAGGGAAAGGAAAAAGGAACCAAGATGCCTAGAAAAAACAACACAATATCAGGGCTGAACTATCATGAGGGAATCTCTAAAAATATCATTTGCTTCAAACAAATAGAAGATGTTGATTATTTGTCCCCTGGATCACTTTTGTCCTTAAAGTCTGGTGTTTATGGCAGGAAATTAAAAACCAACCACGTACAACACAATAACAAACGTCAATCGGTACGACGTTTCGGCGAAACATTGCCTACCTTTGAATTATTGCTTTTTCGGTGGTTCACACAAAAATTCCACTGATATATTACAAAACTTGTGGAGATACTTTTTCCAAAGAGCGGGATATTCAAAGCGGATTCCATATCGAATCGTCCGGCTTTTTACCGACTCCGGCTTCAAGTATCTGTAAAATCATTTCATTTTCCGTCATACCGGACTCCTTAATCATATTCTTGAGAAGTAGTTCGACGAACGGAAAAATCGAAGTCATATCAATTTTCCACTTGCCGTTTTCTCGGTGAAATTGAAATCCACATGGTGCTTCACTCCTGTCTTGGGATGACAACGGTTTGCGGTTTCTCAATACCGCTTTTAAAGTCCTTGATGCCTGTTGCGGAAATCATTGAATGACCGATGTTACCGCCTGGAATTTGTTTTGGAATTATTACTTGTAGAAACCAATCAGCGTATTTTATCTTGTTCATTTCCCGCTTCACCACTTCTTGAATAGACGACTTTTTAATATCATCAAGCGGAATATTATGCGGCGGTGCTTTTGTTTTTGAGGTTTGCCAGTAAATTTTATTGCCTTGTTTCACCTGTACCGAAAACACTTCGGGAATGTACTTGATTTCTGTTCCTTCATCGCCCGATCTTGCAAACGGAGACATCAGCGGCGGTCCAAATCCTCTACCTGTTACGTAAAACACGCTTGTTTCCTTTTCCTTCTTAATACTTGCCTCAACAGTAATCGGGGCATTATCTCTAATCCGAATGCCGTTGTCCTTGAGAACTTTTTCGAGATGATCGGCAATTTCTCTGTTCTTTTCAGACACAGAATCGTCTATCTTGAGTGCAACTTCCTTGCCGGGCGCAACCGCCCATTCCGGTTTCAGGGCATTGGTCGCCGCAGCGGGATGCGGCAACATTACCGGTACAAGCGTTTTATCTGCCCTGTTGCCGGAAGACGGCAAATACCAAGTGTAACCGCCAAAATAAAATTCCGGCGGGTTGTATTCCCAAACCAACAATTTCGTTTTCGCGTCAATAAGTCCCCTTCCGGCAAGAACAAACTGATTGCCCGTCCAAATATGTTTCCCGATTGTATTGCCGGCAAAAAATGGTTCGCTCCCTTTGCCTGTTTCGGCGTCAAAAAAAGTAATGCCGTCAACTGTGGTAAAAGCAATAAATTTACCGTCCGGTGAAAACGAATATGTTCCGTTTCTCTCTTGAATATCCGGCTTACCGATACTCTTACCGGTTGCCGTCTCAAGAACCGAACCGTTTGCAATACAGTATTTCCGGTTTGCCGACAAAACAGGCGTGTTGGCTGTTCTCTCTGTTTTCCAGATAACCCGACCGGTTTTCACATTGAAAACAACAAGCGTAGTATTTTGCGATAAAACTAATACTGTATCTTTGTTGATCACAAAAGCGTCTTTGATATCGCGGTTCGATTCAAAACGTTCTTCATCGAAAGGAGTATAGGCGTTCAACACGTTCACTTTTTGCGAAGTAATATCGGCAATGTAAAGAATGGCTTTCGTTCCGGTGTCGGAAAAGCCCCAAACATTGCTGCGGAATAATGCAGCTGTTCCGTCCGGCGAGACATCGAGCAGTGTTAATTTCTGCGGAACGGATTCGCTTCTTGTATCACCGGTTTCAAGATTGCAAAAGATAAAACGGGTTTCGTTGCCCTCCGCTTCGGATTCATTGCCGTCTCTCTTGTTTCTGTTTGCGGAAGAACGTGAAGTGCGGCTGGAAGCGGAATGTCTGCTTAATTCTATTGAAACAGTGGCAAGTACATAATGTTTCCCGTTTGCAAAATAAGGATACGTTTGGTATTCCGTTCTCGCACCGAGCGGCAGTGCGCCGATTCCGAACTGTATTGCCGGCGGCTTCTCTTTGAAAGCGGGCGTTGTATCCGAATCAGGCGGACAATTCCACGAGGTATTCGTTGCTCCGACAAAGACAATAGAATTTTTACCGGTTAGCGGTTTCGGTTCAATATCAAAACCGGCATTTGATTTTGCATGGTCTTCATTGGCAAATGGACTGGCTTCGTCTTCATCGGCAAACGGATTATCTTTCTGCGAAGCAACGTACTCTTGGTCATTTTTCGACAATTTTGACAAAGGAATGGAACTGATTTTGCCATCCTGTTTTTCGAGCAAAATTTTATCGCCTTCGATACGATGGAGTTTTGCTTCAACTTTGAATTTGCCGGTAGCATCCGACCATGTCCGTTGTTCCTGTGCGGAAATGAGCGAACCGAAGAAAATAAATATGGCGGAACAAAAAAACAGAATCAAGAGAGAATGTTTTGTCATCGTTTTCTCCTTTTTATACTGTATCCTGTAATAATCTGGTCTTTTAGTATTTAGTAGGAATGCAGGCGTCTCACCCGCAACAATGGTCATTCCGTGCAGACGGGACACCAGTGTTTCTAAAGTGACCAATTGATGACAGGATAAAGTATATACAAAAAAATTATGGACATTGTTAAATCATGTATCGATTTCGGAATCTGCACCAATCTTTACCTTGATATCTTGTAATATTATTAAGTTATTTTTTTCAATGTCAACAGCTAAATAATTAAAAGGCAATTTTCCGTTATTCCCTTAAAAATCGGGATTGCTTAACTTGAAACTGCCGATTTCAGTACCTTATTGGGCAACTTCTAAAAACTCAAAATTTACCGAGCGTTAACGGTGTGGGCTTGCCACGCGCTGTTAAATGTTAGGCACAAAGTGCGGGGTAAACTCCACCGTTAACTTGGTTATTAGAAATTCCGTAATATATTCAGTGGAATTTTTGTGTGAACCACCGAAAAAGCAATCATTCAAAGGTAGGCCATGTTTTGCCGAAGGGCTTTCACCCGCCATGGCGTCGGCGATAGCCGACTTGACCCGGTGGACGGACAGAAATGGGAAAACCAGATCAACCATTGCGACCTTAGGTTTTTTATCTTTTAACGAAAATTCCACGGATAGATTACAATCGAGCCGAGTTTTAATTATAGTAAGTGATAATCTTCCTTTCCAGAATCGAAAAAAGTATTTTATGACCTTGCGAATTTTTTTTCGATGTTCCCCCATGATTGACAACAAAAAAACAGTTAGTAAAATATTTGAAAATTAAACGTGTGTGTCATAATAGGTAATTTATGCGGATTCGTTGGTTGCAATCAATTAATTTCAAGAGGAAAAACTCCAATAGCCGAAAATTGCGACAGGATGGACGATTTGTTCATTTGTATTTCAGTTTTCAGCATTTAGGAGGAACTATGAAGATTTTTTCAAACAAACAATTAAAATGGTGCGGAACTCTCGCAGTTGCCATGTTTACCGCACTGACTCCACTAGGTACAAGTTACCTCTACGGAGATACGATTACCCGCCAAAATGGTACCAATGGCCAGGGTTGGGTTGACTCTAGTCCTAGTTCTAACCAGTACTGGTTAAACAGTTCTGGTAGCAATGTTGCCTCTCCTGCCCCAGGCGATAATGTTAATTTCGGGGGTTCGGGCGGTACAGTTAATTTGGGCAATTTAGAACAGCAGGGGGGGGGGG
>JAITIZ010000061.1 GCA_031279215.1 Planctomycetaceae bacterium | reverse complement strand
GTTTTATAAGAGTAGAATTTTTGTATTCTTTATTTAAAAATCCTGTAAATTCTGTTTATCCCGTCCCAATCCGTTGATCTTGTCCAAAAACGAAAACCGAATTGTCAAGTGTGATGAGTACACGAATCTACTCTATCCTGTTATCAATTGGTTGTTTTTTCTGATTGTTTTATATTTTTGGTCTTGAACGATTGGGGCAGGATTGTTAATATTCTTTAACTCGGTTTACTTACCGTATTTGTTTTTTGGGGATTTATATTAAAAAACATGTTCTATCGGTTTTTAAAAACAAAAGTTAGTGTGATTATTTTGTTCCTGTTTGTTGGAAGTTCCGGCTGCATGACGATACCGCCGTACACTCCGCCAATAGAATCAATAGAATCACACCAAGTTAGAACCAATCCGGTTTATCGGCAATCAGTTCAGTCTTACCGTCAACAGCAAGTTAAACAACAACAACAACAACAACAAATTAGACAACAATTATCGAAACAGCAAAAGCAGCAGCAACAAATTAAACAAGTTAAACAACAATTCGCAAAACAGCAACAGCAGCAAGTTAAACATCAGGATTTTCCAAACATCCAAACGCAACAACATTCAGAAACACAGCAACAACGGCAATGGGCAATACAAAATACGCCGCAACACAATTGGTCATTTACCGCCTGGAATAATTTATTGGATTTATTGGGATTATCTGTACCTTCGGCGGTTCAGAGTTCGGTTCATGTTCCGGTGGTTCGGCAACCTTCTAATCCGAACAATTTATCTTTAGCGGTTAAATCCAGAGCAACTAAATCCAATTCTATTACTCAGGTTACCTATCAATCACCGCAACCGTTTCAATTTCAAAACGTTCCCAATACAGTCCATCATCCGGTTCGTCCAACGGCGAGTCCTGAATTATACCAACCTTGGAATTTGGATAATTATCGGGTTAAACGTTCCGTTTTGAATCCTTACCGTCTTGTTGCTGATACACCGGAAACGATGACCGGTGCCAATCGAACAACACCTCCGGTTATGAATCATGATCGGTTGCTGACGTTGTCGCAATACCCGCAAACACCCAACTCCAACCTTAACAACACCACCCCAATAACAAATCAGGAAAAAACATTTCTATTCAATTTGGGTCATAATTTGGTCAAGGAAGTTCTGCCTTCTAATGATCGGAAATGGTCGCAAAATCACGCCGTTTTACAAACAGCAGAATGGAACGGTAATTTTGTTACAATTCATAATATTCGATATTCAAAATACGAAACGGCAGAGCGTTACACGACTCAATATTACGATGCGACATTTGATCTTAACGATATTCGTACTATTGATTTGGTGGTTGTTCCGTTTCGTGGGATACCGCGATTGGCTCATGTAGAATCAAGTTTTGGTTTTGCGGATGGTCGGCATCTTGGCATGTCGATTGAAGCCCGTTACGAAGAAGGAGAACGATACGACCCTATCGGAGCAGGTTTAAGACAGTTTGAACTAATTTATGTTTTCGCCGATGAACGAGATATGATCCGAATTGGAACGGATGTTAATAAAAATGATGTTCATATCTACCGGTTGAAATTTGAACCCAACGAAGTTCGGGCAATGTTTGTTGATGCACTTCAACGAGCCAATAAATTGGCAGAAAAACCGGAATTTTATCATCCCTTGACAAACAGTTGTGTTACCAACCTGATTAAGCATATCAACAAAGGAAAACCCAAAGCAATTCCCAAAGAATATCGAACATTATTACCCGGTTTGATGGATCATTACGTTTATGATCTGAAACTTATTGATACAAACGCAAAAACTTTTCAAGAGGCCAAAGAAAATGCCAAAGTCAATTGGCTCGTCGAAAAATTTGGCGATCTTGAATATTTTTCAGCAGGAATCCGGCAAAATATGTATTGAGAATTTTTATGTAACAGTCTATTTAAATAGTCCGCAGATTACGCAGATTTTCGTAAATATTTTAAAAAGTTTGTATCTATTCACTTGTGTTCTGGTTTCGTTGAAATTCTGCAATATTTTAGTCCTGCAGGGACGAGATGTGCATAACTGTAGGTTGCGCTTCGCTACACCTACGGTCAAAACGCCCCCACACACGAAAGCCCTGCAAGGGTGAGATAATAGTTGATAGCGGAGAGTGTCGCAAGTGGATTTTAAGCGGGAATACTTGTACTTGTAAATCGCATGCGATACTCTCCACTATCAACTATCAATTATCTCGTCCCTGCGGGACTAATAAAACATAAGAGATTTAAGGAAATTTCACGAAAATAGGACCAAAAAAATTATTCCACTGATATATTACAATTTTGTAATTGATTTAATTTGTTTCCTGAGTGGGAAATGGTCGGCGGCGTTTTTTTTCTTTATTCCAATCTTGGGGAGCACCCTGACCGGGTGTCCAAGAATCAAGACCGGGTGAATATTGCCCCGTAAAATCCCCGCGTAATTGACGAGGAAGCGGCGGTAAATATTTGGGACGATTGGCAATAAGATTTTTTTCAAGTTCCAACTGCTCACTAGTAAGATGAGTACGAAGTTTATCACCAAGCGTTTTTCCTGTTGCAAGAATCCGAGCTTCAAGAGCCTTCCCTTCTGCTTCAATCATGGCTTTATCTTCAGGGGACATGTTAACCCCGCCAAGTGCAATTGCTTTTTCAATCAATTTAAGCCCTTCTTCCATTTGAGCAACTCGTTCACTTTCCATTTCCTTAAAAGTGGTTTCGGCTTTCTTTTTTTGTTCTTCGGTCAGATTCAAAGTTGACATGGTATCAAGATTGATAATAGGCGAATTGAGACCGCCCATACCTTGAAAAACAAGTTTTTGAACATTCTTTTTTTGTTCTGGAGTTACCAAGCCTTCAACATGATCCGTCATTCGCTGAAGATCTTTTTCAAGATCGTCCTGAATCGTTTTATGATCCGCTTCAGTCATTGTTTTGAAACGGTGAACATATTTGGAGGCATTCATAAAAATTTGAGCATGAATCATATCTCGTGCTGATTTTAACGAAGCGGTTTGTTCATTGTTGAAACCCATTTCGGCACAAATTTCCGGTTTTTTAGCAATTTCGAGAAGAGCAATTGTATTGCCAAACCCCTTACTGTTCACAGAATTAATGACAGAACGACCAACAACAGTTGTTGTACCGGCAGGCGGTTTTCCCTGAAATATTGCTTCGGAACGTTGTTGTGTTTCTTTAAGCCGACGTTGTTCCCTTTCTTTCCGTTGTTGATCTTGCTCCGGTGTCTGGGCAACAAGACCATCAAGGCAAACTAAGCAAACAACACAAAAAATAACACCATAAAACATAATTCGTAACATAATTCACCTCGAATTTTGCTAAGTTTTTCAAAATTTTCAACAAAATCACCGTCTGCTGACAGGGTGACTCACAATTTTAATAAAGAGATATTAAATCAAAGAATTGTTACATACCATACGATTTTTTATTCATGTTGTCAACATAGTCTTACCGTTTATAAAGGCGTACTCACCAACGGTGAACCCAATTGTTTAGCGGAGAACAAAAAACGGAGAGCAATTTTCAGGCAACGTTAAGTTAATAATTTCGCATACTGTATTCCCCGCTGTTTAAATAGTGTTTTATTTTAATACACTTAACGATTACAATAAGGTATAATGTGCAAAATAACACACTTTATGAGTTATTTTTTATAAATGTGATTGATTTTTTTAGTTCTAAATTGTTTATTTAACACGAGTTAAAAAAAACGTTAAAAACGTCTGATTTGGCATAAAAAATGCAGCATCTAAAGCAATCTTACTTAAAAATGTCGGTTTGATTATTATTGTTTTATCAGCAGAATCGGATAAGATGTAATTGAAAAAATTGGAAATTCGTACCCCATAATTTTCTTTATTTATCCACAATTTGATCAAAAAAATATTTTTGTAGCTGGTTGGTGTTTGTTAATTACCGATAATATGGATTATCGGGACAATTCTGTTCCTAATTTTGTAAATTTGTTAAAGTAGTATTCCACAATGATTCGTATCAATTCTTTCCACACTTTCTCGATAACAGATTTGGAAGAAGCCGAAATTTTCCCAGGTTATCACCTTTTTGAGGAAAATAATGGTTTTACAAGAAAATCACACCGAATCACCTGGAATATGCCGCTTTCATCTTTGAACGAAACTGAACTAGGTGATGAAATGGAATGGAAAAAACAAATTGATTCGGAATTACTTTCTGACCCGATTCATGTTTATCTTACACAGATGAGTAAACTGCCCCTATTAACTTTACAAGAAGAACAAGAAGCAACCACAAAAATTGAATTGTTCCGAAAAACATTTTACCAATTTGTTTTGACTAATGATTACATGCTTGCTAATGTTATAAAAATTCTGCAAAAAGTTCAGGCAGGACAATTGCGGTTGGAACAAACGGTTGATATTTCTGTTTCCGATAAGAAACAACGTCAACATCTTGGAAATTTGCTGACTATCCATATCGAAACACTCAAAAAAATTCTTATAAAAAACCGAAAAGATTTTCGTATTACTGTTTCACGAAACACCAGCCGTATTGAAAAGAAAACGGTTTATCACCGGCTTTGTCAACGGCGGCGACGGGCATTGCGGCTGATTCAGGAACTCCATTTTCGTATTGCTCCTCTGATGCCGTTTTTTTGCCAACTTGAAAAAATCGTTTTCGTAATGAATTCATTACAAACGAAAATTCTTAAACTTAAACAACAAATTACTCCCGCTAATTCCGGTTTGCTCCTTAAATACCGAAAAAAACTTCGCCGTTTAAGTTTTCGTGTTCTCGAAACTCCCAAATTGCTTGAACGGTACGTCCGTCATTCCAAAAAACTTTATAACAATTACGCCGAAGTCAAACAATCCTTTTCTGCAGGAAATTTGCGATTGGTTGTTTCTATTGCCAAAAAATATCGTCATCGCGGTTTGACATTTCTCGATTTAATTCAAGAAGGTAACACTGGTTTGTTAAAAGCAGTAGATAAATTTGAAAAACATCGCGGGTTCAAATTTTCAACATACGCAACATGGTGGATTCGTCAAGCGATTTCCCGTGCTATTGCCGATCACGCCCGAACAATTCGTGTTCCTGTTCACATGCTGGAAACACTCAACCGTATTCATCGAGTGTCTTTGGATATTCAATACAAAACCGGTTCTTCGCCTAGTATTGAAGAAATGGCGTCTCAATGTAAACTTTCAAGCAGAGAACTCTCTCAAATTATGCAAATTGATCATCGTCCTGTTTCGCTTGATCAAACGGTTGGAATTACAGAAGAAAATTCTTTTGGTGAATTGCTGGAAGATTCTAAGCAGTTACGTCCTGATGACGAATTGAGTCGGGCGTCATTGCGGGATCGGATTGACGATGCGCTCCAAGCACTTACGGTTCGGGAGCGTGAAATTATTAAACTCCGGTTTGGTTTGGGCGATGGTTCTGTTTATACTTTAGATGAAGTTGGAAAGATTTTTTCCGTAACTCGTGAACGAGTTCGGCAAATCGAAGCCAAAGCGGTCCAAAAACTTCAACATCCGATTCGTTCCCGAAAACTCTCTTGTTTTTTAGATATTGATACCGGAAATTCGTAACAGTCTATGATTGCAGTTTATGATACAGTTTATGATACAGTTTATAATTATGGGGATTTTTGTTGATTGTTGTCTGTCCGATGATTATGCAAATTTTCGCTGATTGCCGCAATGATTTCCATTTACGAACACAAGGTTCTTGTTCTTCCGTCCGATATTGACGAAAACCGTCATGCGAATAATCTTTGTTATCTTCGTTGGATGAACGAAGCAGCAATTGCTCATTCTGAGGCGAATGGTTGGTCGGCGCAACGTTATCTCGAACTTGGTTCGAACTGGTTTGCCAGACGGCATACGATTGAATACCTGCTCCCAACTCTGGAGGGTGATGAATTAATTGTTAAAACATGGATTGGTGATTGGCGAAATATCCGTTCCACAAGAAAATACCGTTTTGTCCGAAAAAAAGATCAGGCGGTTATTGCAGAAGCAGAAACACTTTGGGCGTTTGTCAATCTTGCAACAGGAAAACCAACCCGTATTCCTCAAATTGTTACTGATTCTTTTGTTATTGTTCGTTTTTAGTTGATATACTCTATCTTGTTATCAATTGATTGTTTTTTTACGTTGTATTTTGTGCAGCTTGCATTATCATTTTTAGGAAAATACAGATATAATTAGGGCTAACTAAAAAAATCTCACTTGTTGCAAAAATAAGTATATTGGAAAAACAATATAAATACCTAATATTAATAATATTTTAAACCAATGTTGATTTATACTTTTTATTATTTTATACATATTTGATAGAATATAATAGAAAAAATAAATGCACATAAAATAAATATATACAATAAAACAACATATAAATCAATATAATTATAATTTACGGGCATGCCAATAAAATAGATGACAGATGGAAGTAACCCAATACAATATACCATGAGAGAACTAGAATACAAAAAAGCCGCGAATATTGATAGACCTCTTTTAATGCCTTCATTGAAAATGCAATACTTTAACATCTTTTTTAACCTTTTCACAATCTTTTTCAAAGGAGTTTATCGGACTAAAAAATTCAAATACGGTATCACAATACTAAGTATAACTAACAATTTTGTCGTTTTTTGAATATTACTGAAGCGATAATTATTTTCATTTCTCGTTTCATTTCCTAAAAATTGTTTCCAATTCTATTATCGTACCGATAATTTTAAGTCATTTCAAATCTTGTGAACAAGCGCAGTACGCAAGAAAAGGAGTATTGGAAACATGGACAACACCGTTATGGGAATCATCTTTTTCATCGTTAGATATTCGTAAAAAGTTATATTCCCGAACTATTTTGCAACAATAACCGAAAGAGTTAATTTTTCGCCGTCAATTGTATGAGTTACGGGTTCCGTACCGGCAACGATGTTCTTTTTCAGGTCAACTGCAAGCGTTTCATTTTTAATATACTCAATATGTTGCCGAAGCGCATCGGCTAAAACATTGGACGACGTTTCAAGACCAACCAGAATTCGGTCGGTGTAATTCAAATTCAATTCCTTGCGGCGATCCTGAATTAAACGAACAATTTCACGCGCACGTCCTTCGGCTAAGAGTTCATCAGTCAACTCCGTCGAAAGCACCACAACACAGGCTTCACCCTGCGCAGCAACCCAACCCGCTTTGGCTTGAAGCCGGATTTGAATTTCTTCCGCCGTCAGTTCCACATCACCATCAGATAATTTCAGTACAATTTTCTTGTTCTTGTCCATCTCGGCAAGCAATTTCGCACCATCCGCTTCACTCAAAAATTGTTTCACTTCCGGTAACTTTTTACCAAGTTTTTTGCCTAACTTTTTAAAATCGGGTAACACCAAAAATGAAACATAATCATTAAATTCGCTTTTGTCTTCGATTACTTTCATGCTTTTAATATTCAATTCGTCCTGAATCACCCGAACATTGTCAATCACATCAGAATCCCAAAAGATTTTCGCAACAGCATCGCCGGAAAACAACACCTTGACTCCTGAAAGCGGTTGACGAACCTTCAAATGTCCGTTGGAACGCGCAGCCCGACCAAGTGAAACAATTTCACGCATCAATTTGATTTCATTCAACATTTTTTCGTTAATCAAATTTTCGTCCGCCTTTGGATAATCTGCAAGATGAACACTCTCCAATCCTCCGCACGTCTGATCACTGTTGTTCGTATTAACAAGACGTTGCCAGAAATTTTCGGCAAGAAACGGCGTAAACGGAGCAATTAATTTTGCAACAACAATGAGGCATTCATACAATGTCCAATACGCATCGTATTTCGACGTGATTTTTTTCGGATCATCTTCGGTTGCGGAACTCCAGAACCGATCACGGTTTCTACGAACATACCAGTTGGAAAGCGCATCAACAAACGCGGTTAATTCTCCGCATGCAGTAAAATGATCAAACCGATCCATTGCTTCGCAAACAGATTTAATTGTCTTGTTCAACTCGCTAAGAATCCAATAATCGAGTTGCGGACGCGCTTTAATCGAACGATAAGGCTTCTCGGATTTTTTCGCCGTCGCTAAACAAAACGGATTCATTTGACCATCATCATCACGCAATACGTCAGGATGAATCAGTTTCAACGGTTCAAATCCGTCAATCTTACTATAGACTTCATAAAACGAAACAATATTTTGCAGCCGTAAAATAAATTCCGGTAAACTGTCTTTAATAGCCGATTCATTGTAACGAATTGCCGTCCAGGGAGTTTGATTGGCGTAAAAATACCAACGCAAAGCGTCCGCTCCATATTTATCGAAAATTTCAGCGGGTTCACGGTAATTCCGTTTACTTTTCGACATTTTCTGACCGTCTTCACCCAACATCAAACCAAGAACAATACAATTTTTGAACGGATGCGGCAACGCAATCGGTAACACTTTACCGGTTGATTCTTCAACACCGCCAAACGGTGCGGTGGAACCGTCGAACACCATCGTACTGATAGCCAGTTGACTGTAAAACCAGCCGCGTGTCTGGTCAATCGCTTCACTGATAAAATCAGCAGGAAAATGTTTCCGAAATTGAGTGATACTGTTATGTTGATACGGAAATCCCCATTGAGCAAACGGCATCGCACCGGAATCAAACCAACAATCAATCACTTCGGAAACACGACGCATCCGTTTACCCAACGCAAACGGCGAATCGTAAGTAATTGCATCAATATAGGGTTTATGAACAATTAAATCGTCATTCAACGCCGGATTGTTTTTTTTCGCTTCCGTCCAAACTTCAGTTCCCTGAACACCTTTTTTCTGTAACAATTCAGTGTAAGAACCAACCGCTTCCGCCTGACCGGTTTCTTCGCAAACCCAAATCGGTAACGGTGTTCCCCAAAACCGTTCACGCGACAACGCCCAATCAACATTCGACTCTAAAAAATTACCGAAACGTCCATTTTTGATGTGTTCGGGATACCAATGAATCTCCTGATTATTGGCAAGCATTGCGTCTTTGAACTGCGTCGTTTTCACAAACCAACTCTTACGCGGATATTGAATTAACGGGTCTTCTTCGCTGCGCCAACAGAACGGATAATCGTGCAGATATTGTTCCTGATGAAACAATAAATGTTTTGAGCGAATATCTTTGATAATTTCTTTATCCGCATCCTTCACCCATTTTCCGGCATAAGGACCGGCAAGATCAGTAAATGTTCCATCCGGCGCAACGCAACAGAGTAATTCGGGACCTTCCCCATCAACAAATCTTGCGTTTTCGGACTGCAACACGTCAAAATCAACTTCACCGAATGCCGGAGCCTGATGGACTAAACCGGTTCCGGTTTCCAGAGTTACGAAATCAGCAGCGACAATACGCCATGCAACCGTTTGTTTTGTTCCGGTTTTGAGCGTGCCGACCGATTGACCGAGTTGATCATAATAAAACGGAAACGGTGGAATGTATCTCATACCGACTAAATCTTTTCCTGAATATGTTTCAAGAATTTGTGCTGTTCGTTTGGTTTTGGCGGTCATTGTTTCAAGCAGGTCTTTTGCCAACACACTCAGCCGGTCGTCAATGGTTCCTTCTTCATCTGTCCAACGCACCACAACGTATTCAAAATCGGGATGAACTGCGGCAAACTGATTGCAAGGCAATGTCCATGGGGTTGTCGTCCAAACGAGCAAATCGATCACTCCGGTAAAACCGAGTTCGGAATTAACGGCAATGGCGAGGTCTTCGTTAAACATTGTCCAGTTGCCGGGCAGTGCGTCCACTAATGGAAAGCGTACAAAAACGCTTGGATCGGCAACTTCCCGATAACCTTGTCCGACCTCACCGGACGACAACGCTGTTCCGCCTTGCGCCCACCACCAAACAATTTTATGACCTTGATACAATAATCCGCGTTCGTAAAGAGTTTTGAGCGACCACCAAACGGATTCGACATAACTTTGGTGATAAGTTACATAAGCTTCGTCGAGATTAACCCAAAAACCGAGACGTTCGGTGAGTTCTTCCCATTGTTTCATATACCGAAACACGCTTTCCTGACAACGGTGGATAAATGGTTCGATTCCGTAATTTTCGATATCTTCTTTTGAGTGGATACCGATTTCTTTGCAAACTTCCACCTCAACCGGTAAACCATGCGTATCCCAACCTCCTTTCCGTTCACAAAGAAATCCCCGCATTGTTTTATAGCGTGGATAAAGGTCTTTGATTGCGCGTGTGAGACAATGTCCTGGGTGGGGTAAACCGTTTGCGGTTGGCGGACCTTCGTAAAAAATAAACCGTTTGGAATCTTGGCGGCTTTTGAGAGATTTTTCATAAATCTGCCGTTCTTGCCAAAACTTTAAGATAACAAGTTCTTGTTCAGACAAAGACAAGGTTTCGTTGGATTCGGTCGAAACGCCCATAAAATCAAGAGGGTAAAGAAATAATAATAGTTATAAAACAATAGAAAAACAAACATAAATTATTATATCAAAAGTTCCTTTTCTGACCAGCCCTAGAGTAGTTGAGGGTTGATAGTGGAGAGTTGATAGTGCCGCATGCGGAATAATGATGACCGTTTGAGTAGTAATCCGCTTGCGGCACTATCAACTATCCACAACTCGCAGTTTCGGAAGTAAACCTTGGTCTGGAAAGATGCTGCGACGATAGCGATTCAAATATGTTACAACAAGATTTTATACAAAGGGAACTTGGTTTTATACAGAAGTTTACAAAACATTTTACCGATTTTGTAGAGGAGTTAATAGTGGTAAAATAGAGAGATTGGGCGGTACGGGACTCGAACCTGTGACCCCTAGCTTGTCGAGCTAGTGCTCTAACCAAACTGAGCTAACCGCCCTTGAAAAATGAGTTGCCGAATTTTCAAACAACTCCTTTCTCTATTCAAAAGCCGTTTCATTTTCCCATGTTGTCAAATCTTGTCAAGATGGGGGAACAACATTGGGAGTAACAACATTTTTTGCTTTGTTCAAAAGTTCAAGATAACTTGTCCGAATTGATTCGGAAAATCCGAAATCCTTTGATAAATTCATAATCAATTTGCGTTTCTCTTCCCAATCCGATTCCGAAGCGATTATTTCCAATTCTACAAAAGTTCCAACCCCATCACTTTTTTCTAACTCCGGTAAAAAGTCAAGAACCACTTCCACTAATTGATTCGAAATCAACAATTCACTACGCCGCCGGAATTTACGAACCGTATCTTTTTCCTGAAACCCTAATAGTTCCAAGAGTGTTTCATAAGGTTCCTGCGGATCAAGTCGAATTTCAATTTCGCGGCGGGTTTTTGTTTTTTGATCTATTTTGGGTCCTTTGTACGTCAGAAATTTTTCCTCTATTCCGTTGGGCAACTTCCGCCGCCGAATACGTAAACATTCGTCTGTTATGGAAAAATCGCGTTGCGGATGCTGATAAAATAAGTCCACTTCCTCCACTCTCGGTTCCAAGATTCCGCCTAATTCTTTAAGACGGTCTTCAAACGCTTTAATATCACCAACCCGAAATTTCATCTCAACTTCATACATACTTATACCTTTCCAAAAATAATAAAAAATGTAACTATTCAGTAAAATATTTATTTTAAACTACGAAATATACGGAAATTAAAAGAAAGGAATTTTGTAATCTATCAGTGGTAATCTATCAGTGGAATTTTTGTTTTCGAGTCAAAAAATTGTGTACCAATTCGCCCTGTAGGGGCAATCAGCAATAGTGTAGGGCAACACCCTACGTATGGTTTCGCCTTTGAAATCAAGCCCTGAAAGGCAACATACTGTAGTGGATAGTGGATTGTGGATAGTTGAGAGTTGAGAGTTGAGAGTGGATAGTGTCGCAAGCGGAATGATTACCGTTTTGGTAGTAATCCGCATGCGACACTATCCACTATCCACTCTCAACTATCCACTATCAATTATTTATCTTTATTTTCCAGATTCATTTGTATTGGAGATTCTCGGATCAGAAAATCATGAACCCGCTTAAAATCCGGATCGGTTAAGGCTTGGGTGATTTGTTCTTCTTCGGTCAATTTTGGTGATGTTACCGTGTTGCGACCTTTTATATTCTCTGCATCCTCTTTTACACCGCTGTTTGGGGGAACAGAGATATTGGTTGGTTTTGTCGGCGGCACAACCGATGTCATCGGCAGTTGGGGAAGCATTTGTAACCGGTTTTGAAGCAACGCTTGCCAGAGTGAACCGCTTAAAAAACCAACAAAAAAAACAATAAATAAAAAAATGACCAACACTATAGAATGTTTCATCGTCCCCGAAAAACAATTTGAATGAAAATGATTGAAAATGATTGAAAATATGAAAATAGTTTGTCCCGCAAAATTAAAGGTAAATACAATACCGCTCGAATAATTCGTTGGGGAACTTCTAAAAACATCAGGAACGCAGTCGTCTCGACTGCACATTGCCTATAAAAAGTGCAGGCGAGACGCCTGCGTTCCTCCTAATATTAGTTTTTAGAAGTTACCGTTGATTATTTCAGTTCGCTGATTTTCGCAAATTATTTCGTTTTCATCAATAGAGTCCGAAGAGAACCCAAATATTTCTCGTTTTTTAGTCGATGTGCATAACCATAGGTGTAGCAAAACGCAACCTACGGATTGAAATCCTCCTCTCCTTTTTAAGCCAGATTATCACCGCAGCAACCATCATCTCGCACCCTTACAGGGCGTTTTTGGGGGAAAATGGGTTGTAGAAAATGGGTTGGGGAAAATGGGGAAGTTCCTGCTCTGACGGTTGCGCTTCACTTGACCGCCGGTTAGGCACTTCACAACCCTAACGGAGTTAAGAAGGAAAACTAAAAACACTATGGAATAATTCAGAAAATCACTACTGAATAGATACCAATAATCAATATTCAGATATTTTTCCGTTGTAAGTTGGAGAGACGAAATCAAAAAATTGCTCTGGAATTGTTTTCACAAAATTGTCATAATCCCATTTGTTTTTCAAAAACACGGAATTTCAACATATTGCTATTAACACGACCGGCAAAATGATAAAAACGAACCGAATACGTTCTTGGTTTAGCGTATTTGTTTTGATTGTGGTTTATTTTGTAGCGATAGCACCAAATCATGTTTGGTACGCTGCCGCCCAAGATACCGACCCGCAACAAATAACAATTGATGTTCGTTTTCGCGAGGGCAATGAAATTTTTTCGCCTCAAATTCCCGTAATTCTGGATGTTTTGCCTAAATTTTCACAAGTTCCTGAAAGTTTGCAGAATGAAAAGGGGTTGGTGTTGAATATTGTTGTTACCAAGAAAAGTCAACCCGATGAAGCACCCAAATTTCCTATTACCGAGTTGGAGATTCAAATTCCTACTCTTGCGAATAGTCCTTGGTTTCCTGTTTCATTCCTTACACCGTCTGAAGAAGGGGTTTACGAGATTACCGTTTCTTTGCAACGTAAAAATGAACGTTCTGCCAATCAATTGGGTTATTCTATTTTGAATTTTCCTGCGAATCCGTTGCAACGGCGTTCACCGAAAATGATTGCCGAAACCGTTGTTCAATGTATTGTTCTTCAACCGGTACCGATTCCGCGTTTGGTTGGTCGTTTGGATTCTCTGAAAAAGGAACTTCTCGAAACTGTTGATACAACAAGTCCCGCATGGTGGAAAAAGCATCTTCATATTCCAAGTTTTCCGAAAATTACCAATTTGCCAACCCCCAAAATTCCTGAATTTCCTAAATTAACCGGTTTCCGTGAACGTTCTAAAACGGCAGCGGCAACACCGGAACAGACAAATCTCTCAACAGAAAAAATAGAGAAAAAATCAATTAGTTCGACTGAAAAATTGCTGGACGAATTACACCGCCAATGGAAAACCGGTGTTTCGGGGCGTTTTGGGAGCGGACACCTTTTGGAGAATACAACAAATTTTACCCAATCAACACAAACATCTCATTTTTCGGTGTTGACGGTTGTTTCGGCACTGGGTACTGCCGAATCGGTGAATGAAGCGTGGGAAGCATTGCCGTTACCGATCAGGGAAATCGGTAAACCACATCTTGTGGAGTTGGATTATCCGTCGGGAATTCCGCAAACGCTTGGTATTGGGGTTGTTGAGTTGTTGAATGACGGTGATAGAGTTGTTCCTGTTTTGACGACAGATTCAGGAATTTGTGTTGCGGAGGAGGTTGTTTCTGATCAGGTTCCGGGTCAGGTTGCGACCCACAGGATTCTTTTTTGGCCCAAAACTAAACAACCCATGTTGCTTCTGGTGAACCGCGATCACCACCGTGAGGCGCAATTCGGTGATGTTCGGCTTTACCGGATTGATTCGGATCAGATTGATAAAACCAACCCTCATTCAACTCCGAATCCGTTACAAACAGAAATACCAACTCTTATTCCCAAACCGTTTGAGGGATTACCGCAACGGTTTGTTCTTGGTTATCTTCACCGTGCCGATTTTCTGAACAATTTAAGTTCTTCCGCTGAATTTCGAACCGATAAAGTTCCTATAACCGACTGGCAGATTTTGTACGATAGTTCCATCCGAATGATTGACTCACTCCGGCATTGCGGTTACGACGGTACAATAATCAATGCCGCTTCAAACGAATCAATACTTTATCCGTCCGAAAAACTTGGAACAATAACTGTTAAGGATTCTTTGGAACTTTTGTTCCGGCTTTTTGATCGGGAACAATTAACATTGATTCCAAGTTTTGATTTTAACTTTCCGATTCCTGAAATTGAAACGTTATTGCGGACGAATCCTGTATTGGCAAACGAATTACTTTGGTCGGAGCCAAACGGCGGACCGCGGTATAATCTGTTACACCCGCTTGTCCGAAAAGCGGTGTTGGATATTATCCGTGAATTTGTTGAACGATATTCCGGTCATACCTCCTTTGGCGGAGTTGCGGTTCTCTTAACTCCAGACGGTTCCGCGCGATTGCCTTTGATTCATCGGGAATTGGATGACAGAACTTTTCTGCAATTTTTGCAATTTCTGCAAGAAACACAACATAATAAATCCAACAGTTTAACCATTCCTCCCGAACTAACTGTAACAGTTGTAAATCAGCAACAAATGTTGCAACGTAATACTGCAAGAGCACAATTTGTTCAAAATGATCCCCAAATGTGGGAAACATGGATACGTTGGCGAACACGCACGATTCGGGATTTTTATAACGATGCTGCGAATATTGTTACGGAGAAGCGGTTGGATGCTAAGTTTTACCTTGCAGCCGGAACCTTGTTGGATCATCCTGAAATTCGGTCTTATTGTTTACCTAATTTGTCTCGGTGGCACTCACCGGTTTATATTTTGCGAATACTCGGTTTCGATCCGGTTTTACTGTCGAAAATCCCTTCGCTTCTATTTCTTCGTCCCAGTCGAATTTCAAGTACACCGGATTCAATAGATTCGGCGGCTTATTACGAATTTGATTCAGTGGAAACGGCTGCTCCTTTTCTAAAGGACGGCGGTATTACGGGAACGTTATTTTATCACGATTCACACGAAGTTCCAGCCGGATTTCGTAATCGTCGGCGTTTTGTTAAACAATTGACGCAATCAGATATCGGCATGTTTATTGACGGCGGGCAAACACTCCCAAACGGAGAGGAAGAAATGTTGTACGATTTTTTAGCGGTCTTTCGTCAACTTCCGGCAATTCCGTTTCAAACTTTTTTCTCAAAAGATGCTGCCGGTGAAAAATCACTTCAACCGGTTACTGTACGTTATATTAACACGGCACAAGGATTGATTATTTATCTTGTCAATGACGCTCCATTTGGTGTTACGGCGGAGACAGTGATTTCTGCTGCTCCAGAGAGTTCATTGCGGGAACTAAGCGGTTACCGTAACCTCGAACACAAAACGATTCGTAATAATCATTTGGTCTGGCAGATTCATCTTCTGCCGTTTGATTTTGTTGCGGTTATTCTCAACGATCCGAAATCGGTCATCCGCGAAGTCAACATCAATCGTCCGCCGGCAATTTGCAGTCCCAATGGATTACTCAAACGAAAAGTCGAACAACTTAGTCAACAAATTCACACGGCACATAGCGGGGTTCTCTGGGAAAAACTCACGAATCCTAATTTCGAAACACCAAACACCGAATCAGGTGAAATGACTGGTTGGAAACATTTTGGTTCGCTTTTACTGACCGCGCAACTTGATTCCGAAAAGAAAAACTCCGGTCAATACAGTTTGAAATTAACAGGACTTTCCGGTATTGAAAATGAATTGGGCATGGTTCTTAGTGAACCATTTGAGGCTCCGGCGACGGGACAACTGTTTATTTCCATGTACGCTGGAATTAGTGAAAACAGGACGGTTCAATCGGGTTCTCTTCCGTTGGAAGTGGTTCTTTCTGCACAAAAACAAGGTGAGCGGGAACCATTATTCCTTTCCTATCGGGTGGAGCCGGTTTTTCTGCCGCTTCTAGCAAAATCGCCGCCGCAACACGGAGTACATTGGTACCGTGTTATTGTTCCATTTACTCAACTTCCGGCAACAGGACTCAATGATTTTCGTATTGGATTTCGTTTGTTTGGTACTGGAACGGTTTGGATTGATGATGTTGTACTTTACCGTATGACGTTTACTTCAAACGAAATTAAAGTGTTACAACAAATTGCGATTGTTGCCAACAGCCGTTGTTCTTCAGATCGGATTTCTGATCTTCTAGCGATTCTCGAAGGATATTGGGTACAATATCTTTTCCGTCATATTCCGGCACCGGTAATACCGTTACCGGCAACACAAGGCTATGAAACAAAAAATTCGGCAACACAAAACTCAACAACACAAACCGCCGTAACACAAATTCCGGCAAAACCGCCCGCAATAACCGCCAAAGAAAATAATCCCTATTCATCTCAAGTTCTCGTAACACCTTCAGATTCGCCGTTGCCTCCCAAAGAGGAGCCAAGTATTTTCAATCGTATCAAAAATTGGTTTTCGAAATAGTTAAGATTTACGGTTTAGACTTTGGTGTTTTGAAATGAATTAATACCAAGCGGATGAGGGGTAACGGTCTATTTTAAGAACCTTTCACTGATTATTGATTCAATTCTCTTCCGCCCTGAAAGGGCAATCAGCATTAGCGTAGGGCAACGCCCTACGTAACAAATATAAAACACTAAAGCCCTGTAAGGGCGACAGCAATAGTGTTATTTTGGTTTTGAAAATGATTATCATCGTTAGGCTTTCGCCCTTTCAGGGCTTTATTTTCAAGAAGAAAACCATACGTAGGGCGTTGCCCTACGCTAATGCTGGTTGCCCCGTTGGGGCGAAATGTTACGAAATATTTTAACCGAAATGCAGGAATAAACGATAACATATTTCAAAAAAAATAAATTAAAAAATTTATTTATCGTTTTTATCTAAAAAATTAAAAAAATAAAAAACGAATTTTAAAGTGTAATTGGTATAAAGGAATTCAGGAAGTGCCGGAACATATCAGTATCAGAGGCGGTGTTCGGCTTGATATGAAAGAACCGATTAGTGAAGATATTACGAAACAAAATTTGAATCTATGTTTTGATACGGTAAAAGATGGAATGTTTATCGGTGACGAAAATATTCCGAAAATCAACCGTGAATGGTCAGGTGGACGTTGGGCGGACGAACAACATTTTTTCACTATCACCAACACCATTATGCCGCCCAACGGTGCGAGTTGCGCAACAAGAATAAATGATCAATCACCACTTTTAGCTCCGCCGATAAGTTATCATCTTACTGGTGTGAACGCTTTGATGCTTGACGGTCAGGTTCGGTTTCTTTCCGATAATATTGATTACGGTAATGATTACACCGGAAAAAGATGCGTTAAGGAAGGTCAATCGCCGTTTGGAGTTTTTGGAGCGTTGGGAAGTATTGCCGATATAAAAAAAGTTGATGCCGAAATTAAATAGTTAATTTTTGGGTAATATTTCAGTGGAATTTTCAAAAAAATGTTTTGTCCACGTTTCAACAATCTTATTTTCACCTTATTTTTTTAACAAAACAACCTCAGTAGCCCAAGAGCAAACAAACTAATAACCTTATTACTTTATTAATTGATACGTTTTATCAAAGGACAAAATAAAAACACACAAATCTGGAATTGATACTCCCCCAAAATAAGGTAATGAGGTTGAAATGTTAGGTGATTGTTGTTGCTACTGAGGTTGTTTCGTCAGAAAAATAAGGTTGAAAATAAGGTTTGTTGAAACCATGAGTTAAAAAATTACTGATTATTTCGGAATTTGAAACAAGTCCAATCAACGGCAAAGTTTGTCCTGTGATTTTGACCCCGAAGATGTCATAAACAAATTCCCTTGCCCTGTTGTTTTTCGCCGAGCATAAGCGGTAACACCGAATGAAGATGAGCCAACGAAAAAGTATTATCTTTTCCTGC
>JAITIZ010000697.1 GCA_031279215.1 Planctomycetaceae bacterium | reverse complement strand
AAATACACGAAAATTATCTAAAAAAAACTTTCGTGTTTTTCGTGTAATTTCGTGTGTTTCGTGTTAAAAAAAATTAAAAACAAAAATGGGAAATAATCAGAAAAATTCCTGAAAAGTATTTGAAATGCGGTCTTTGAAATGCTGTGTGTTTACGAATTGATGTGAAAGTTCGGACAACCGCACCCCTACACGGTTTGATATTTTTATGATATAGTTGTACGGTTCTTAGTGATTTTTCTCTGATTTTATTGTTGGTGTTGATCATTTTGTGCTGTTTTGTGCGGGTTGATTTTTTGTTAGCGGTTTAATTTTTGTTTAATTTTTTTGGTTGCTATGCCTAATTTTTTTAACGATAATCAGGATATTCGTTTTCTTTTTGACTATTTTGATCTTCAGGAACTTGCTGCAATTCAGGAGCGTGAAACACTGAATGGCGATGCGGATTATTTGCCGGACAGTGTTGCCGATGTGATTGACAACTACCGCCGAATTCTTGAAATTGCCGGCGAAATTGCGGCGGAAACACTTGCCCCGAATGCCGAACAAATTGACGCCGAAGGAAATACTCTCAATCCCGACGGAACTGTTACACTTCATCCGTTGATACAACAAAATCTGAAACGGTTTACACAAGCCGATATGATGGGATTTACGTTACCGCGAAAATATGGCGGTTTGAATTGTCCGATTTTTATTTACACGATGGCAACAGAATTGGTTGCGCGTGGTGACGGTTCGTTTATGAACATGTTTGGTCTTCAGGGAATTGCTGATACGATTTATGCTTTTGCTTCCGATGAAATTAAAGATGAAGTGTTGCCGAAATTTTCGTCTGGTGCGGTAACAGGCGCAATGGTTTTAACAGAACCGGATGCAGGAAGTGATCTTCAGGCGGTTCGGTTGCGTGCTGACCGGTTACCGGATGGTTCTTGGGTTTTGAACGGAGTTAAACGGTTTATCACAAACGGTTGCGGTGAAATTTTGTTGATTTTGGCGCGAAGTGAACACGAAATCAAAGATGGTCGCGGTTTAAGTTTGTTTCTTTGTGAACGTTCTCCAGCGGTGAAGGTTCGTTGTCTTGAAAAGAAGCTTGGTATTCACGGTAGTCCGACCTGCGAGTTGGTTTTTGACAACACGCCGGCACGACTTATCGGTGAACGTCAACGCGGATTAATTACGTATGTATTGGCATTGATGAATGGGGCGCGGCTTGGTATTGCGGCGCAATCGCTTGGTATTGCAGAGGCGGCTTACCGCTTGGCGCGAACCTACGCCCATACACGTGTTCAGTTTGGTGCGCCGATTGAGCGATTAGCACCGGTTGCGGAAATAATTGTCGGAATGCAGATTAAAATTGAAGCAATGCGGGCGTTGACTTATGAAACGGCGAGAATTTGCGATCTTGAAAACAATACCAACCGGCTCCTTGAACGTCACTTCGATCAACTTTCCGATACAGAAAAAAAAGAATTTAAACAAAATAGCCGAATGTATAAACGGCTCAATGCCATGTTGACACCGATGAGTAAATATTTTTGTGCGGAAGGATGTATTTCGGCGGCGTCGGATACGGTTCAGGTGCTTGGCGGCAGCGGTTACATTAAAGATTATCCTGCTGAACGTTATTGGCGTGATGCACGGATTACGGCAATTTACGAAGGAACAAGCCAATTACAAGTGGTTGCGGCGATTAAGGGAATTATAAGCGGAGTTTTGGTTACGTATCTTGACTCCTTTGAAAAGAAAACCTACAACGATCCGAAACTCGAAGAACTCAAAGCAATTTTAATCAAAGGGCGTGAAGAGATTCAATCGGCGGTTGGTTTTGCCAAATCACAAAACGGTGTTTATATTGAGTTGATTGCCCGACGACTTGTTGATGCCGCAATTGCGGTTCTCACCGGACACTATCTTCTTGGTCAAGCAACAAAAAATGAACGAAAAAAACATGTTGCCGAATTGTTTATCGTACAAAATGAATCGGCGGTAACAATGAAATGTGTTCAGGTAAAACAAGGCTGTTCGAAAGTCATAGACGATTACGAACTCCTTGCCGGTTCTGTTCCGGTTGCGTAAACAAATACCAATATTTTCTGATACGATAAAATATTTATTTTCGGTATTTATTTTTAACTATGTATTCATTAAAATCGCCCTGAAAGGGCACCCAGCATTAGCGTAGGGCAACGCCCTACGTAACGTAACAAATATAACACACCAAAGCCCTGTAAGGGCAGAATAATAGTTGAGAGTAGAAAGTGGAGAGTGGAGAGTGTCGCAAGCGGATTACGACCAAAACGGCAATAACTCCGCTTGCGACACTATCCACTCTCAACTCTCCACTATCAACTATTAGCCCTACGTTATTGCGGATTGCCCCTACGGGGCGAATTGGTACACAATTTTTTGACTCGAGAAAAAAAATTCCACTGATAAATTACCAAATTTTAAACATTCAAAAAAACAACTCGAATATTTCCGAATTTTATGTCTAACGATACGATTATTTCGAAACTTCAATTTGCTCGTGAAAAAGTTCTGGAACAACTTTCTCAGGTTATTGTTGGTCAAACGGAGGTGATAGATGAATTGCTTATTTCGGTATTTTCTCGGGGTCATTGTCTTCTCGAAGGCGTTCCTGGTTTGGCAAAAACGCTGATGGTTAGTACCTTATCGCGGTCATTGAATCTTCGATTTAGCCGTATTCAGTTTACGCCGGATTTGATGCCGGCTGACATTACGGGAATTGATATTATTGAGGAAAATCGCGAAAACAGCAGCCGTAATTACCGATTCCTTGAAGGACCGCTTTTTGCCAATATGGTTCTTGCTGACGAGATCAACCGTACTCCTCCCAAAACCCAATCGGCATTACTCGAAGCCATGCAGGAACACCGTGTTACAGTGGGGCGGAACCGTCATTTGTTACCGGAACCGTTTTTCGTTCTTGCAACACAAAATCCCATTGAACAGGAAGGAACTTATCCATTACCGGAAGCGCAACAAGATCGGTTTATGTTCAAAGTTTTCGTCCGGTACCCGACATTCGAGGAAGAGTTTGAAATTGTACAAAAAACAACGTCGGTCGAAACCGACAATATCCAACCGGTTCTGGAAGCAACGGAAATTGAAGAGTTACAAAAGATTGTTCGACAAGTTCCGACGGGGGATCATATTACAAGATATGCGTTAGCCCTTGTCCGGCAAACGCGTGTCAACGAAAAAAAGGGAATACCGGAAATTGTTCGGGAATATGTTTCGTGGGGAGCTGGTCCGCGTGCTGTCCAATATTTGATTCTTGGCAGCAAGGCACGGGCATTACTGTGCGGGCGAACACATGTTATTTGTGAAGATATTCAGGCATTGGCAAAACCGGTATTGCGTCATCGTCTTGTTATGAATTTTCTTGCGGAAAGTGAAGGTTTGACTCCAGATATTCTGACCGAAAAATTACTCGAATCGACTCCAATCAGCGAAGATGAACTCTTTCGTGATCCAAGATTTCAAAGTTTATTCGCTTCATAATCATAACTGCTCAATAGACCACAAAATGCCAAAATCACCCGAAAATTCTTAACTATTTTAACAACCAACCCGTGAACACCGGGAAAAATTTTGTAATATATCAGTGGAATTATTGTTTAAGTTTAAAAAGGTCTTCGCCCTGAAAGGGCAACATCGTAGTTGATAGTTGAGAGTTGATAGTGGATAGTGTCGCAAACGGATTACTACCCAAACGGCAATAATTCCGCATGCGACACTATCCACTCTCCACTCCCAACTATCAACTACTCTCCACCCCTAGCGGGGTTAAAATCGAAAAACAAAAATTCCACTGATATATTACTAAAAACCTTATTTTCAAAACAGTTACAAATTTGGTTTTTTGTTATCGGCGGGATGTGTTAATGCTTCGAGGATTTTGGGATCGGTTGTTTCGGAATAGAAATGAACCGAACCGTCACAATAGCTAAAATTCATTCCGCCAATATGTTTACTGCCGAAACCGTAAGGCGATGTGTTGATACCGAGTTGCGGGTCACGTCCGTTTAACGGTGAACCCCACGCCGGAAGTTGTTGGGTTATTT
>JAITIZ010000394.1 GCA_031279215.1 Planctomycetaceae bacterium | reverse complement strand
GTAGTACACTACGAGGTCTTCGTAGTACACTACGAGGTCTTCGTAGTACACTACGAGGTCTTCGTAGTACACTACGAGGTCTTCGTAGTACACTACGAAGTCTTCGTAGTACACTACGAGGTCTTCGTAGTACACTACGAAGTCTTCGTAGTGTACTAAAAAGTCTTCGTAGTACATTACAAATTCTTCGTAGTACACTACGAAACTTTTGTAGCAACCGTGTTATTTTTTTTCATGAACAACAAAGAACTTTTTTCAAAGAGGGGAATTTATGACGAACTCTTATTTTATCCCGCGTAAGGACAATGAATTTTTGGTGTGGACGAGGAATTTTTTGCATTATTTGTCCTCATCGTGCGGGCGGTTCAATTTTCCGCAAATGGATTTTGACGAGCTTATGCGTCAAAAAGAAGATTTTACGGAAAAATTGCGGATCGCCGAAGCCCCAGAAACCCGCACCAAAGCGTCAATCAAAGCCAAAAATGATTCGCGTAAGGTTTTGGAAACCAATCTTCAACAGAAGATTAAGGAATACCTTACCTATAATCATTTGGTTACAGACGAGGATCGGGACAATATGGGGTTACCGATTCACAAGACCACGCATACCCCGTCGCCAATCGCAACAACTTATCCTGATTTTGATGTTGACAGCGGCACAATCCGTCGTTTGACGGTTCATTTTTACGATCAGGGGCAAAAGAAATCCAAAGCCAAACCCGCCGGACAACACGGAGCAGAAATTCGTTGGGCTATTTTGGGTTCTCCGCCGACAAAAATTGACGATTTAATTCATTCGTCTTTTGACACCCGCACACCTTTCACTTTGCAATTCGACGAAGATCAACGCGGACAAAAAATTTATTTTTGCCTCTGTTGGGAAAATACACGCGGCGAAAAAGGTCCGTGGAGTGAAATTATCAGCGCGGTTATCCCGTAATCAGAGGGAAGGGCGTAGAATTTTGCGGTTAATGGGAATTGTGTACGGTAGGGGCGTAACCGTGTTGTTGTAAAACGGGGCAGGTTGTTTTTTGTGGGGGGGGGTGCGAGGGGATACGGATACAGATATTGTAATCCTAATATAACACCTGCTCCGTTTTTTCCAATAGGGAATTTTTCAAAACCAAGTTAACGGCGGGGTTTACCCCGTATTTTGTGCCTAACATTCAGCAGCGCGGAGCAAGTCCGCGCCGTTAACGTTTGGTAAATTTTGAGTTTCTAGATGTTCCCAATATTATATTTCATTGTTTTCCGAACCGTAATTGTGTAACGCAGTTGATAGTTGAACGTTGAGAGTGGAGAGTTGATAGCGGAGAGTGGAGAGTTGATAGTGTTAACCCGAATACTCATAAACCGCTTACCGCACCATTACCTATAGGGAACTTCTAAAAACCTAATGTAAAAATTTATTGTTAGAAGGATCGCGGTCGTCTCGACCGCATTTTTAGGAGTTTTTTGTAAAAAAAACAGTGCAGGCGAGACGCCTGCGTTCCTCCTAATATCAGTTTTTAGAAGTTACCTATTCACTATTACCTATTCACTATTAACGATTAACTACTATCCGCTATCCATTCTCAACTATCAACTACTTTAATCATGTCTTTTCAAAAACGAATATTATTTTGTTTGATTTTAGTTTTATTCGCTGGGGCGTTGCGTTTTTACAAACTTGATGCGTGGTCATTTGGTTTTGACGAACTCTTCACCACCTTGGAAGCCAAAATTCTTTTTGGTGAAGCGGATGTTCCCGATGAATATCTGCAAAACGGAACCGTCCAACCAGAAAATACACAATATTATCGTTTGCCGCGATTACTTTGTGCGTCTTATACGGTTCACCGGCTGGGTTATTGGCTTTTCGGGGAAGACGAATTTGGTTCGCGGGCGTTAATGGCAATTCTTGGGTCTTTGGGAGTTGGTGTTATTTTTCTTTTAGCGCAACCGTTATTGGGTTTTGCCGGAGCGATGATTCTTTCCTTGCTGGTGCTGTTGCTGCCGGAACATCTTTTGCAAAGTCAATGTAATCGATTTTATATTCAATCTTTCTTGCTGATTTCGACAGTGATTCTTTTGGGGAGTTACGTTGCCGTTCGTCAGTCGCGAACCGCCGCATTTTGGCTGGGATTTTTCGCGGTTCTCATGGTTCTCAGTAACTCGTTGGGCGGAATCATTTGGGGAGGTGTTGCCGCCGCAATTCTCATCAACATTTTGTGTACCCAAAAAATCGATGAACCGTTGTTTTCTATTAAAACAGGGAGTGTACTCTTATTATTGATCTTGTGGTCAGTTGTACTTCTTGGAATTTTCGTTTTCCATATTGCTCCGCTTGCGGCCGCATGGAATCAATCCTCCGCATGGGGTTATACGCCGTTGCACGCCGCCATGGCGTTTGTCAATTCCTTCGGCTGGTCTCTTTTTCTGTTCAGTATTCTCGGAACCGCTCTTGCCGCCGTCAACTTCCGAAACGACGGTAACACTTATTGGTTTATTCTGGTTCTGGTGTCAGGATTTTCGGTTCTTTTATTGCCCCTGAAGATCATTTACAATCCTCTTTACGGTTTCCTTTTTATGTTCCCTTTTCTCGTAACAGCCGCATTGTTTATCCGTGAAGTATTCCATCTTCTCGCAACATTCTCTATTACTTACGTCCTATCTTCTTTTACATTATCAACATATTCCCATCTTTTCCGTTTAATGATTGCAATTCTTTGGGTTCTTTTTGCGGTTCTCGTGAATTTCCCGTCGTTGTACAGTTATTATCAAGACGGCAATCGTTCTGATTATCGTTCTGCGTTCCGGTATGTTGCGGAACATTGGGAGCAAGGGGATCGGCTGACAGGGTTTTCTATGGGAACCGCAAAATATTATATCCCCGAAATAACGTCCGCAATTCCCTTGAGAACAAACAAAACCGCCGAAAAATTACAAGAAATTCTCGATACCGACATCGGCGGCAACAGCAGATTATGGATCGTTTTACAAAGTACACGCGGCGGACTTGACCAAGACCTTCGCCAATGGCTGAGCCGCAACGCCCTTTTTGAAATATCCTTCACCAAAAAACGTTTCGATTACGCCGAAAACAATATCGAAGTCTTTCTCGTTCCCAAAAAATAAAACCGGAAATAAAAATTCCGCTGATATATTACAAAAATAAACCCCAAAAGATCTTTCAACTCCTATTAAACAATGTTTCCTTTCAATAACATGTCCCCTATTCCGTCTCTTCCCAATACCCCAAAAAACAAACCCCTGAACACAAATACAACCCATTCCGTTAATCAAACAAAAGATTCGGAAGGGTACGTAAAAAATTCGGAAAGGGCAGGGCGATGGCATCAACTATGCTGGTACATTAATATGGGAATAATTGTAATACTTTGGGCGTTGATGCTTCTGCATGTTCAGGGCGAATCGTTTTGCCCAAGTTATTCGCATGGTTGGGTCTTCCAGAAATTTTTGTTTCGGATGTCCTTGAACTTCTTGTTTGTACTTTCCTTGTGTTTGATATTACCGCGAGCTGCGGTGTTCTTCCTGATTGTGTTGAGTGCGGTCTGCGGTCTTGGTCTCATAACTTATTCGCGGTATTTTCACGAAACAATGAGTGTTCTCTCGCTCCTGAACAACTTTCAAGAAGGAACCGCAGTTATTGATGCAATTGTCTTGTCAATTCCGTTCTTATCTCTATTTTTGTTTCTGATAAAAATCTTTATTTGCGGAGTTCTTCTTTTTCAAAAAAGAACACCGCTTTATTCTTACCGTTTGCGTTCAATTGCAGGCGTATTCTGTTTTGCGGTTTACCTGATGCTGATTGGGGTTCTTTCTCAATCCTACGACTTACGGTTTCCTATTTTAGTTCGTGATAAAGAGATCGGCGATTTAACAGTTGTGTACGGATATTTGCCGGTCTGGACGGCAGAACTTTTCCTCAAGAACGAAAATACCCTCCGCAATGCGGCGTTACAACAACCGCAAACCGACCGATTAACCCCATTAGAAACCCCGCTGGAACTCCCGCAACAAATTGTCGCCGTACAAGTCGAAACACTCGATTTTACAATAATTGACCGCCGGCTAAACGGCAAGATTGTTACACCATTCTTAAACGAATTAAAAAAGAAATCATTCTTTTACAAGGTTAATACCTTCCATTATCATGGTTCTGCCGACGCCGATTTTGCATTCCTCTCGCGGCGTGAGCCTAGCCGGCACCTTTTAAATTACAAAATTAAAACTTATCCTTACGAAAACTCGTTACCGCATCAATTCAACAAACAAGGTTACAAAACTTATTCATTTCACAACGGTAACCGATTATACTTCAATCGGTATTCCGCATTCCAAAAGATGGGAATTACCAATATCAATTTTATTGAGGATCTTGTGGAAAAGTATGGTGTTCAAACGGAATTAGTTTACGGTTGGAGTGCGGTGCGGGACGATGTGTTATTCCGTATTGTTTCCGAAACAGTTCGCACAGAAAACAACAAAAGTTTCTTCTTCGTCATCACCCTTCTTGGGCATGCTCCTTTTACGGCAATTAAAGAAAAAGACATTTTCCCCGCTCCAACAAATCAAATAGAACGTTACGCCAATACGATTCATGTCTTGGACAAAGAGTTCCGTGCTTTTTACGAATCCCTCCCAACCGGCACGATGGTGGTTGTGTACGGTGATCACTCTTCCAACATCGTCAGTTCGGAATATACTTCGCGGGATTCGGTTGAGGATTGCACGCCGTGTATGATCTCTATCGTCGGAACATCAATCGCCAACCAACAACAAACCAACCCGCTTTTCGCATTGAGCGGTCAACTGTCGCTGGTTGACATTTCCAATTACCTTTGGCAGCGAGTTCAAAAATAGTAACTATTCCATAAAATAGTTCTCTTCAACACGGAATACACGGAATGTACAAAAAATCAGGAAAACCAACGCCGCTTTTTATACAAATACCGTTTCCTCGTAATCTGCTATTTTGCCTGCTGCAATTCCAATAATAATCTCATGAATACAAATCCCATTACCAAAAATAAACTTGCAACAAAATTTTTATCAGGATTAAAAAAACAATTTCCTGATGCCGGCTGTTCACTTTGTTTCGGTTCACCGCTCGAGCTTCTTGTTGCAACAATCTTATCGGCGCAATGTACTGATATTCAGGTGAATAAGGTAACACCAAAACTGTTCGCCCAATACCGCTCGCCCAAAGACTTTGCGGAGGCTTCGCTCAAAGACCTTGAAGAAGCAATCCGAACCACCGGATTTTATCACAATAAAGCCAAGAATATTCAAGAAGCTTGTCGAGGGATTCTGGAGCGATTTAGCGGTCATGTTCCTGATTCGATGGAGGCGTTAACATCCTTACGCGGGGTAGGGCGGAAGACTGCGAATGTGGTTTTGGGTAACGGATTTGGAAAGAATGAAGGATTTGTTGTGGACACGCATGTTTTCCGGTTATCGCATCGAATGGGGTTGGCGGTCGGGACTGCGCCGGAAAAAGTAGAGCAAGAACTCATGTTGGTTTTTCCGCAAAACGATTGGGCGTTTCTGAGCCATGCTCTGATTTTGCACGGCCGCAAAGACTGCAAAGCCCGTAAACCCAATTGTGAACATTGCCCCTTCCAAAAATTTTGTCCCAAAATAAATGTCTGACCTTTTTTAACGGTACGAAATATCTGTATTACGGATTGACTTACGGCAGACGGATTCCTCACAGACAACAAAATCAGAAACGAAAAATTAGGAATAAATATGGCGGTTATTAAGTGGAATGCGGTTTATAACGGTGATTGTATTGAGGGAATGCGGGAGTTGGGGGCAGGTTCGGTGGATCTTGCCTTTGCCGACCCGCCGTTCAATATTGGTTACAAGTACGATGTCTATCACGATAAACTCAAAGACAAGGAATACTGGAACTGGTCAAAACAATGGATGAAAGAAGTATATCGTATTTTGAAACCGGATGGTACGTTCTGGCTTGCTATTGGTGACGAATACGCTGCCGAACTAAAAATAATCGCAACTCGAAAACTCAATTTTATCTGCCGGAGTTGGGTGATTTGGTATTACACCTTCGGCGTTCACTGCAAACAAAAATTCACACGCTCACACACCCACCTATTTCACTTCGTCAAAAACGCAAACCAATTCACATTCAACGATGACGCAATCCGCATACCAAGTGCACGGCAACTCGTTTACAATGACAAACGTGCTAATCCCAAAGGGCGGTTACCAGATAACACCTGGATTCTTCGCCCGCAAGAACTTGAACGGGAATTGGGTTCTGAGAAAGATACGTGGTTGATCTCACGGGTTTGCGGTACATTTAAAGAACGCGAAGGTTGGCACGGCTGCCAAATGCCGGAAGCAATTCTTGAACGAATTATCACCGTGTCGAGTTGTCCCAACGAAAAAGTTCTTGACCCTTTCCTCGGAAGCGGAACAACTGTTGTTGTTGCGAAAAAACTTGGTCGGCAGTTTCTCGGTTTTGAGTTATCAAAAGAATACTGGGAACAATGCCAAAAACGTCTTAAAGAAATTCCTGAAAACTCGTCTTTTTAATAAAATAAAATCACAACAAAAATCAATGCTCGTCGTCGTCTTCATCATATTCATCGTCTTCTTCATCATATTCGTCGTCGTCTTCATCATATTCGTCGTCGTCTTCATCCCATTCGGCTTGTTTTGCTTTGGCACGAAATTCATGTTGCTTAATTTGGGCAGCAATGATTTCTTCTTTGGTCTTAATCGGAACAACGATAATACCGCTTCCGGCAGTTTTGGCGGTAACAATTTCCTGGTGTGATTTGAAGAGTTCTTGCCATGTTGTTTCGACTGGTAATTTATTGAGAGTAATTCCTTCGCAATCTTCATCCATGTTTACGCCTTCTGTATTCGATGTTGTCAGGAACGAACCATCACTAAAACCAGTTTCAATATCAACAGTCTTCATATTTTGAACCAAAATACCGTTCTCATCGAACCCTCGAATATTAAATAATACAAACACATACTGACCATTCTCGGTAGTCAGTGTCCGAACAAATCTTCTAAGGTTCTGCCAAATCTGTGATAATTCGGGACATTCCAAATCGGCAACAAATTGGGCGTTGGTTTCTGCGGTGATTTCCTGAGCGGTTTGGTCATACCAATCACGGTCAAGATGTGAAAAATCGTCCAGGTTGGCGTCAATATAATTAATTGGATTGTTATAGAGTTGTTTTTGACGTTCGGTTTCTTGAGACATTTGCTGCGCTATTTCCTTAAATGCGGAACCAATCTCTTTAAACGAAGAACCAATCTCTTTGAAGTACAGCCAAAGTCGAAGACAAAGAATTGCCAACGGAAAAAGAACTCCAAGCGGAATCATCCAAAACAAATGGAATTTTGAATAATCCGTTGCTGCCGTAATCACAAGCGAAACAATACCCCAAGGAATAAGAAAACAAATTGCCCAGTTAATTGATTCCTTTTTCAAAAATCTTTTGAAAGTAAAAAATCCCCATAATACAATAAACAACGCCGCCAATCCCCAAACAATCCAACCCAATATTTCTGACATCATTATTATTTCTCCGATAACGAATGTACTGTTTATAAGCATAAAATGATTAAACTTGAGGTATTCTATCCTGTTTTGTCGATTTTTACAATTAGAAGGCTTGTTTTTCCATGTTTTTGGGTTTAAACAATAATTTCCTTCTTGTTTATTTAGGCGTTATTATTAGAATGATTGTGAAAATATAAGAGTGAGGGAGAGCCAAAAGAGCTTGCAAACAGAAAATCTCTCATAATCTAACTTTTTTCGTATTTGATTATTTTGATTATTTTTTACTTTTGTTATGCAATCCGTACAACACCTTTCGTTTGAACAACCGATTTTCGAACTCGAAGCTCGAATTGAATCACTTAAAAAAGATTCTGCAATATCTGAGGTTCGTGAGGAGATTACTCGTCTTCGTAAAAGTTTGCTGCAGCTTCAAAAGGAAATTTATTCTTCGCTTAAACCGTGGGAAACGGTTGAGGTGGCACGTCATCCGAATCGTCCGCAGACGGCGGATTATCTTGAGATGGTGTTTGACGAATTTATCGAGTTGCATGGTGATCGTTTTTTCGGAGACGATCCGGCAATTCGTACCGGCTGGGCGAAACTTGATGAGTTCAAGGTAATGGTTGTTGGTCAACATAAAGGCCGGAATCTCAAAGAACGGCAAATCTGTAATTTTGGTTGTCCGCATCCGGAGGGTTATCGTAAGGCGTTACGAACGATGCGGATGGCGGCAAAGTTCCATCTTCCGATTATCAGTTTAATTGATACACCGGGTGCTTTTCCGGGGATTGCTTCTGAGGAGCGTGGAGTGGCGTTAACGATTGCGGAATTGATGTTCGAAATGTCTGGATTACCGACGCCGATTATTTGTGTTGTTATTGGGGAAGGGGGGTCTGGCGGGGCGATTAGTATTGGGGTTGGTGATCGTGTGGCGATGTTCGAACACACTTATTATTCTGTGATTAGTCCAGAGGGTTGTGCGGGTATTCTTTGGAAGAGTGGTGAACACAAAGACAAAGCAGCAGAAGCACTTAAAATGCGTTCTAAAGACTTGCTTAGTTTTGGGGTGATTGAAGAGATTATTGAGGAACCGCTTGGCGGTGCGCATCGTGATCCGCACTTAGCGGCATCGCGTTTGAAACATTATTTGCGAAACCAAATTAGAGAACTTGTCAAAGTTCCGATTGATCGTCTTGTTTCTGAACGTTATAGTCGTTTCCGTAAACTTGGAGTGTTTGAGGAATTGAAAGCGGAAAATTAACCGTTAATCTCATTTCAATTACCAAATTTAAGAACAAAAAATACGTTTTATCCGCCCTAGCAACGTCCGATAATGTTTCTTATGTTCGGTTAGGCGGATACAGGTTAAAATGGGTTATCGCAATGAATATGGCGGAAAATTAGCGGTCAGAGGTTGTTGTAAGCAAATCTATTTTCTTTGTTGCTATTGTTTCAAGAAATATTTTGTCATGTTCGACAAAAATTAAAGTTGGGTGATATTCAATCAGAAGATTCATAATTTGTGTTCGTGAAATGATATCAATGTAATTGAGCGGCTCATCCCAAAGATAAAGATGAACCTGCTCACAAAGACTCGCAGCCAATAATACCTTTTTCTTTTGACCTGCACTAAAATCAGACATGTCGTTCTCATAATCATCTCTTGGAAATCCTAATTTGTGCAAAATTGTCTTCAATAAACTCTCATCAATTTGACGTTGGATAATAAAATCCCTCATACTACCTCGCAGAAACGATGCGTTTTGTGGTAAATATGATATTGTCAGGTTTTTCGGAACACAATAATATCCTTGATACGGAATATCTTGCCCGGCAATCAGTTTCAGAAGACTCGACTTGCCACAACCATTCCGACCACAAACAGCAACACGATCTCCTGCCTCCACCGAAAAAGTAACTCCGTCAAATAATGGAATTCCATCATTATATTGCACAAAAATATTCTCCAAATCAATAAGCCTCGTTGAATGAAAACGAATCGGCATAATAGAAAGTTTTTCAGTAATTTCGGTATTTTTGAATAATAGTTGTTTTTGTTCTATTGTTTTTTGTTTACGGTTTTCTATTGACTTGGCGTGTTTCATTATTTTTGCCGCCTTACTGCCGATAAAACCACGATCTACCGGACCATGACCATATTTTTCTTTTTCGGTTTTATTTGACCATTCTGTTGATTGCCGTGTTGCTTCCTGAAGACGGCGTACTTCTTTTTTGAGTCTGTTGTTCTCCGCATCTTCAAACTGTTCACGATAATTTTGGTTACATTGCCAAGTTGAAAAATTTCCTTGCATTAGTTCAACACTGTTACGATTGATAGACAAAATATGATCAACACTTCTGTCCAACAATGTCCTATCATGTGAGACCAAAATAAAACCATTTTTTTTGTTCAAATAATTACCAACAATATTTCGCCCTTCCAGATCAAGATGATTGGTTGGTTCGTCGATCAGCAGAAAATGATTGTCATTCAGAAACAGTACTGCAAGCATTACCTTTGATTGTTCGCCGTCGCTCAGTGTTTCAAAAGGTCGCATCAATATATTTCCGGAAACTTCCAGCAATGATAACTCGCGTTCAAATTGCCATAATTCAAAATTGGTAATTTGTTCGGCAATTTCGAGAGTTGAGGGCGTTTTATCTTGAACGGTGTACGGAAAATATCCAACCGGAACCGGAATATCAATTTTACCATCACAAACGAGATCACCAAGCAACAAACGAAGTAATGTTGTTTTTCCGCGACCATTGCGCCCGATCAAACCAAGTTTCCAATGTGTATCGATTTTCAATGAAATATTGGAAAATAAAGGAGTTCCACCGTCATAGGCAAAACTCATGTTAACGATATTGATAATTGCCATAGTGTGGTATTATACAAAAAGTGAGTTTTCTATTTTTTTCGATGTTGCATGCTAATGATTTATGCGCAAAGGTTACGATATTGCGAAACGGAAAACAAAAGCAATTGGAAGATAGAACACGACTATTGATGTTCACTGAAAAGCAACATCATATCAATCGTACAAAATTTAAAGAAGTTTGTTTATTTCATTGCCGTGCATGGCTAAGTCAAGAAATTATAAATCCGGCATTTCATTTGTTTACCCTGCCCTGCCGGAAACTATTTGATGTTATTATCGGTTCAAGCGGTGTGTTTATTAAGCCGAATCGAAAAATTTTTTGTGTTCAAAATCAGTAGTAGTTGAGAGTTGAGAGTGGAAAGTGGAGAGTTGATAGTGTCGCAAGCGGAATTATTGCCGTTTAGGTAGTAATCCGCTTGCGACAATCTCCACTATCCACTCTCAACTCTCAACTCTCCACTATCAACTACTATCCGGGCTTGGGGAAAGTGGAAAATTCCTGCTCTGGCGGTTGCGCTTCGCTGCACCGCCGGATAATAAATAAAAGAATTGCTACAGAATAGATAGATACAATTTGTTTTTTCTTCCCTCTTGTGTTGTGGGGAAAGGCAGTTATAATAGGCGAATCGTTTTTAGGAGGGTAAGCGAATGGTTAGCGGCCTCATTGGAAATGAGGTGTCCTCAAAAGGGATTGCGGGTTCGACTCCCGTGCCCTCCGCTCCGAAAATTTTGAAGAATGAAATTTCTTAAAGGAACTTCTAAAAACCTTGTATTTCATTATAAATTTGTCAATAATTCTTAATCCTTATTTTTTAAGAGCAAATCTTTTAGGAAACAAGTTTTTAAAAGTTTTTGTAATATTTCAGCGGAATTTTGTGGAATATTGCGGGTGATTGGGACTTTGGAGACTTTGTCAATGATCAGCTCTCCGCTATCAATTATCAACCACTCTATGTGATTAGGTCGTCGATAATTATCTGAACTTTGATTTATTTGATTTTTGCAATTGTAGGTGATTAAGTACAAATAATCAGAAAAATTTTATATTTGACCCCAATGAAAATAAATTGTTTGTGAGACCTGTTGATCTTTCTGGTAACATGGTTTATCATAATCCTCGTTTTAGTCGGTTGCAAAAAGTGCAATTTTGTATTTTATGAAAATTTCAATTTAATTTTAACATTATGTCATCTTTAGCTGTACGCGTTGAATTTATTAATCCGTTTATTATTGCCGTGACCAAAACACTGGAAACAATGGTAGGTTGTAAGGTAACACGGGAAGCTCCTCAATTAAAAAAGAATCCGCAAACACTTTTTCCGATTAGCGGTATTATTGGTCTTTCGGGAGTTGTTGCGGGAACAGTGGTTCTCACCATGTCGAAAGAACTAGCTCTCAAAAGTGCTTCCGCAATGCTCATGGAAGAATGTAAGGAATTAAATGCCGATGTGTTCGATGCCGTAGGAGAGTTGACAAACGTAATCGCCGGTAATGCAAAAGCCCAACTAGAAGAATATAAACTCAGTCTGAGTTTGCCAAACGTTATTAATGGCGAAGCAACCGAATTACGGTTCCCAGAGAACTGTCAGCCAATCACAATCCCCTTTCAAACCGATTTCGGCCCTATGGCCGTCGAAATCGGGTTCACTGCTCCAAGAGGATAACAATTTTAAACCGCCCCGTTTAGAATTGCCCTTGAACCGCATCAAAAAAGGTTAATGTTTTTTACGCTGGCGATGGTTGAAAAATTACAATCCTTATATTTTCCAGTTGTCTGATGAAGAATATTCGTAATATTATTATGTTCTGTCTTTTGGCATTTTTCTTTGCCTGGTATGGATTTTCGTGGGTCTATGGAACACTTTACCAAGAACCACGCCAACGACTCGGCGGTGAAATTGATAAGTTGAAAAAAGAAATAGAATATTGGAAAAAAAATACAGAATTTATGTTTCAGGCAGTGGGGCAGAATCAGATTTATTATTTTCGTTCATTGCCGCGTATTCCCAACGAGGCAGTACCGCGTTATTCGCTTTGGTTATTTGAGTTACTAAAATATTGCGCCATTGAACAAAGCGAAGTCAACAACAGCAATCCAACACGAACAATGTTTGGATTAAATTATCGTTTTACAATTCGGGGAGTTTGTTCTTTTGACCAACTGAATCGATTTCTTTTTGAATTTTATTATGCTCCATTTTTGCATCGTATTACAATGATGTCGGTTGTTCCGGTTGAGGGAAACGAAGGGCGGATTACTTATTCTGCAACGGTTGATGTTTTGGCATTGCGTCCGCCGAATCCTCAAGCGGTTTATCCTTCAAAAGATCAATTACCAACCGGTTATATCCCGCGGCTAAAATCAAATAATTTAACAACATATCAGGTTATCGCAGACCGGAATCTGTTACAGGCAGCGAAAGGCGGAGTTGACCGTGCTGATTATACGTATCTGACCGCAATCAATTCGATTGATGATCAACCGGAAATCTGGCTCACTGTTCGAACAGAGGATTCAATTATTAAAGCAAAACAAGGTGATTTGATTCGTATCGGTTCTTTTCGAGCGGAAGTTGTTGACATTTTTGAACAGGATGTCGTGTTTGAGAGTGAAGGAATGCGTTGGCTGGTTACGCTTGGGGATTGCCTAAATCAAGCGTTTTCTCTGCCGCCGGAAGTATTTTTGAACACAAAATAATTAAAATACAATAAATTGAAACTACTAAAAATGTAATCTATCAGTGGAATAAATGATGACCAATCCGTTTGACGCAACATTAACAGCAACAGAATTAATGTCTAATCCGATGGCGAAATCATTGGTTCTTGCGGAACTTGCGCAAGTACAAAGTGAAGCCGGTTTAATTGACGATGCGTTGGCGTGTATCAATAATATTCCCAATCTTAGTGAAAAACGTCAGGCATTGTTTCGGTTGGCATTCCGTGCGGTTCAGGAAAACAAGACCGAAAATTTGTTACGTCTTGTTCGGACAATGGTTGAGGTTGATCCGAAATCAATGCCGTCTGTGGGTCGGCTCGCTCAATCGCTTCTTGACAACGGTAATCTCGAAAAAGCAATCGAATTGGTTCGTGCGATTGAAAAACCGTTTGATTCGGAACTTAACCGATACAATTTTATTGCAAAATTTATCGAACTTGCGGAAAAAGAACAACTTGATAACGCCCGGTTATTTCTTGAAACCTTTTCTGATATGGATTACCGTGATTGGGGAAATTTGGCGTTAGCCAAACGTTTGGTGTTGCTGAAACAATTACCGGAAGCCCAAACAATTGCGGAATCTTTTTCGTTTCCGTTGCGTCAATCGTGGGCTTTTTTCGAGTTAAGCCGTTTGACAACAGGAAAGAGTCATGATATGTTTCTGTGCCGTGCCGGAGAAATTCTTGAAACAACTTCTATTGAACCGGACTTGGCGGAATCATTGGCAATTCAGTTTCGTATTCTTGGCAAGACGGCATTGAAAACCGATAACACCGAACTTGGGCTTCGGCTTCTGGAATTGAGTGAAACGGCGGCATCACAAATATCGGTACCGATTCAACGTTTTCGTTCTCAATATTTTCTTGCAAAGGTTCTTCGGGAACTTGGTCAGATTCATTCTGTTCAGAAATATCTTGATTCGGAACAATGGAAACAATTGGAAATATCCGGTTTGGATCGAAGTCGGATTGGAGTTTGGGTTGCCGAAGCGGAACCGGAAAACTCTTTAACACTTTGGGGGCGTGCTATTCAGGATGCAGGAAAACCGGAACAAAAATTTACTGATATTTTACGTGCGGAACGGATTGTTGAAATACTTCGGCGTTTTAATTTTAGCAACAATAAACTTCCTCCAAGCGGCGAACCTGAACGCGACGCCGTTAATCTTTCCGCCGAAGAGTTCGAAGAATACTATTACAGCCCTTTCGCAATTAAAGACTGTAATTGTTGAACAATTATCGAAAGATTACTGAACGGAGGAATATTTTCAAATGATAGGAGTTTTATTATGAGAATCGTTTATTTTTTGGTTGTTTTGCTGTTTGTTTCTTGGGGAGTGTTTGCCGAAGAATCGGAACCGATTCGTATTTTGTCAATTAACGTTCGGCTCTCCACCGCTAAAGATGGTGAAAATTCTTGGCCAAACCGGAAAGATTTTTTGACCGATATAATCGCCGAAGGTTCATACGATTTCGCCGGTTCTCAGGAAGCGGTTGTCGATCCGCGACCGGAATATAATCAAGTCAATTACATTATTTCCAAAATGCCGGGTTATGGTTCGTTATGGCGTTCGCGTGAAAAAACACCGGAAAACGGTGAAGCGATGTTGATTCTTTGGAAAAAAGAACGTTGGAAAATTGATGAAAAGGATCAAGGAACTTTTTGGCTTTCCGATACGCCTGAGATCCCCGGTTCAAAAACGGATCCCAAAGCAGGTTGTTCGCGTTGTGTAACTTTTGGACTCTTTCACGAACTCAAAAATGGAAAAGAATCCGGTTACAAAATTTATGTTTACAATACTCACTACGATCATTTGAGTGAAGATGCCCGGCAACGCGGAGCCAAATTGTTAATGGAACATATTTCTGCACGAAAAAACAAGGAAACGCCGGTAATTGCAATGGGCGATCTCAATTGCGGTGAAAAAAGTCCGGCAATTCGGTATATGCAGGGTGATTCGATGACATTGGACGGTACGGAAATTCAATCGCCGTTTGTGTTGATCGATACATTTCGGGCAGCCAATCCCGACGCAACCGAAGTCGGAACCTTCAATAATTTCAAATCTCCCGGTCAGGAAAAAATTGATTATATTTTCGTTTCCGCTCCGTTGAAAACGGTTTCGTCAAAAATTATCCGAACACAACGAAATAATCGTTACCCAACGGATCATTTTCCGGTTGAAGCGGTTATTCGCTGGTGATGATGGTTACTGATTTTCAATCGCTATACTTCTTACAGTTATCAATTTAATTTTTCGTAATCTATCCGTAGAATTTTTGTGTGAAACACCGAAAAAGTAATAGGGAACTTCTACCCCCTTTGTTCTTTGCAAGGATTATGTTATGATATTTTTGTAGTTTATTTTTCTCAAGAAAAAAAATTTTCCCCTTTTATTTTTTTGTAAGTTCGCTAGAATTGGGAATCTTACCCACTCGACTTAAAAAAAATAACGGAAAAAACCACAAACCTAAACTGTTACGTAAAAATTTGCGTTTTTAGAAGTTCCCATAATTATGCTTAGTAAACGATTTTTATTTCGGTTTCGTTTTTCTTGTAAACACATTCCCAAAGCGTGGACGGGAAAGGGTTGTGATCTTGACGAAACTTACCGGCTTCCGAATTTGGCAGAATTGGAAGCTGATTCCGGTCAAGAAACTATTTCGCAACCGTTTGAATTGCGTGTTGGCTGGAACAACAACGGTTTTGCATTTTCGCTTTTTGTGTTCGATAAAAAACAACGCCCGTGGTGCCGTGCAATGCATCCCGAAGAGAGTGACGGGATTCAGATTTGTCTTGACACGCGGGATATTAAAGATATTCATCGGGCGACTCGGTTTTGTCATCGTCTTATTTTTCTGCCGACTGGTATTGGGCATTCCCAAACTGCTCCGGGTGTGTTTTGGTTGCCGATTCATCGGGCAAAAGATCATCCCAATCCGATTGATCTTGAAAAAATAAAATTACATAATTTAATGGAGAGTCATGGTTATCGGTTGGATGTTTGGATTCCGTCTGAAGTTCTAACCGGTTACGCTCCCAAGGAACATCCTACTCTTGGTTTCCATTTTGTTCTGATTGACCGCGAACACGGTAACAGATTTTTTCTTGTTGAGCCGCCGTTTCCTTATGATCAAGACCCAAGCCTTTGGGGAACATTAGAACTAAACTCGTAACTGTTTCCCTCTATTTTATTGGAACAACAGTTTATTGGAATAACAGAATAAGGATTGCAGCGATTCCGTAGTGTGTTATACTCATTACACTTTAAAATGCACTTTAAAATTCGGTTTTATAAGAACAGAATTTTTGAGTCTTTTATTTAAAAATCCTGCCAATTCTGTTGATCACGTCAAAAAACGAATTAGAGAGGAGAGGAAGGCAATTCTGTGAAGTTAGACGTGGAATAATCTCTCCCCAAACCGCAGAATTATTCCCTTCACACTAGCGGCGCAGGGACTCAAACCCTGGACACGCGGATTAACAGTCCGCTATTCTTGCTACGGATAATCTATTTAATCGTCAGAATTTGACGTAAAATACCATATAATCGGAACTGGAACAAGGCGTAATTTTACGGTGAAAATAGATAGAACAAATGGATATTAACGGTATTATTTTTCTCCTGCCGCTAATTTAACTTTCTTGAGATTTTTTTCCTTTTGGCGGTTGATACGTTCTAACCGCTCTTGTTTTGTTTCAATAATCTGATTCACTCTTTCTTGCGCTGCCGCTGCCAGTGGTAACACAACGTTCCCACTTCGACAATATCCGAGTTTTCCAATCTTTTCGTTTCATTAAGATAAAACTGGATAATCTCATTTTTGGAATTAAAATGGAACGCGGGAGCAATATGAACTTCCGGTAATTTTTCCGGTTCCGGCGGTGTTGGCGGACACGGTATAATCGTCTGGTTCGGTATTGGTATCACTATTTTATCCACTATGTTACGAGTTTTCGGACGGCAGTAATGTTTCAAAGTGGTACTGAGACTTTCGTGATTCATGTGTTCCATTAGCTCTAAGTCGGACGTTCCGGCTCGTATTGCCCAATCACCGGAAAACCTTTTGATGTCATGTAATCCCATCTTAATACCAGCAACATTTTCTGCTTTATGCCAACATTTATACCAACCTTTATCTCCATGATTCCACTGAAATATTTTAGAATCACTGTTCCAATTAATATGAGGAGGATGAATTTGTTCCAGATATTCAATTAATTCCGGTTTAATTGGTTTGTAACGTTTTTTATCTTTTTTGTCAATTTCGGAACGAATTTTAACGTACATCTCCTTTTTATTAATGTCCCGCCATTCAATTCCAAGTACTGCTTCTCTTCTCGCTACAATAATCGAAACAAAAATCATGAT